>NZ_JBYSYM010000029.1:0-90835 GCF_058783375.1 Acidovorax sp. FW305-C-20-28
TTTTCTTTGCCTACTTTCTTTTGGCGACGCAAAAGAAAGTAGGTGCGCCGCCGGGCGCACATCCCGGCTCCCGCCCTCAATCAAAGCACACGCAAAAAAAGAGGCAAGAACCATCACCGCCCCAAATAAACCTCAATCACCCGCTCATCCGCCTGCACCTGATCCAAAGTCCCCTGAGCCAACACAGCCCCATCGCACAAGACCGTGACGATCTCCGAGATCGTCCGGATGAACCCCATGTCATGCTCCACCACCATGAGGGAGTGCTTGCCCTTCAAAGTCAAAAACAGCTCGGCCGTCCGCGCTGTCTCGTCGTCGGTCATGCCAGCGACAGGTTCATCGAGCAACAACAGCTTCGGATCCTGCATCAGCAGCATCCCGATCTCCAGCCACTGCTTTTGCCCATGGCTCAGGTTGCCCGCCATGCGCGTCACACTGCCCGCCAGATGGATCGTGTGCAGCACCTCGGCCAGCCGGTCGGACTGGCCCGAGTCCAGGCGGAAGAACATGCTGGATTGCACGCCCTTGTGGGTCTTGAGGGCCAGTTCCAGGTTCTCGAACACCGTGAGCTGCTCGAACACCGTGGGCTTCTGGAACTTGCGGCCGATACCCAGGCTGGCGATCTCGGGCTCGTTGTGGCGCAAGAGGTCGATGGTGCTGCCGAAGAACACGGTGCCGCTGTCGGGACGCGTCTTGCCGGTGATGATGTCCATCATCGTCGTCTTGCCCGCGCCATTGGGGCCGATGATGCAGCGCAGCTCGCCGGGGGCGATATCGAGGCTCAGGTTGTTGATGGCCTTGAAGCCATCGAAACTCACGTTCACGTCTTCGAGGTACAAAATGCGGCCATGGGCCACGTCCACCTCGCCGGGCGTGGCCAGGCGCGAGAAGCCGGCGGCGCGGCCGCCCGATTCGGTCTGGCCCACCGGAGCCGGAACCACCTGGCCCTGCAGGCGGCGGGCGCCCTCTTCCATCAGGTCCGGGGTCATGCGGCACCTTCCTTCTTGTCGTTGTTCTTGTTGCCGAAGCGCAGTTTCTTCACCAGGCCCACCACGCCGTTGGGCAGGAACAGGGTGACCGCGATGAACAGCGCCCCCAGGAAGTACAGCCAGAACTCGGGGGCCGTCACGGTGAGCCAGCTCTTGGCGCCGTTGACGATGAAGGCACCCACGATGGGGCCGATCAGCGTGGCGCGGCCGCCCACGGCCGCCCATACTGCTATCTCGATGGAGTTGGCGGCGCTCATCTCGCCAGGGTTGATGATGCCGACCTGGGGCACGTACAGCGCGCCGGCCACGCCGCACATCATGGCGCTGATGGTCCAGATGGTGAGCTTGTAGGGCAGCGGCGAGTAGCCCGAGAACATGACGCGGGTTTCGGCATCGCGCACGGCCTGCAGCACGCGGCCGAACTTGCTGCGCACCAGCCAGCGCGCCAGCAGGAAGAAGCCGAGCAGCGCCACCCCCGTCATCACGAACAGCAGCATGCGCATGTTCTGCGTGGCAATCGGCTGGCCCAGGATGCGCTTGAAGTCGGTGAACCCGTTGTTGCCGCCAAAGCCCGTCTCGTTGCGGAAGAACAGCAGCATGGCCGCATACGTCATGGCCTGGGTGATGATGGAAAAGTACACGCCCTTGATGCGCGAGCGAAAAGCGAAGTAGCCGAACACGAAGGCCACGATGCCGGGCACCGCCACCACCAGGATGAGCGTGGCCACAAAACTGTCGGACAGCATCCAGTGCCAGGGCAGTTCCTTCCAGTCGAGAAACACCATGAAGTCGGGCAAGTCGCTCTTGTAATTGCCGTCGCGGCCGATCTGGCGCATGAGGTACATGCCCATCACGTAGCCGCCCAGGGCAAAAAACAGGCCGTGGCCCAGGCTCAGGATGCCGGTGTAGCCCCAGATCAGGTCCATGGCGAGCGCGCAGATGGCGTAGCACATGATCTTGCCGAGCAATGCCACGGCATAGTCGGACAGGTGCAGCGGGCTGCCGGCCGGCACCCACAGGTTGAGCACCGGCGCCACGGCGCACACCACGATGAGCGCCACGATGAAGGCCGACCAGCCGCCGCGCGTGAGCAGCGGTGCCGGTGCCGGCAGTTGCAGAGAAGAAGAAGGAGAAGACTTGGTGGTCATGGTATGGCTCGCCCTTCAGTCCGCAGTGCGGCCTTTCACGGCGAAGATGCCCTGCGGCCGCTTCTGGATGAAGATGATGATGAACACCAGCACGGCGATCTTGGCCAGCACGGCGCCCGTCCAGCCTTCGAGGAACTTGTTGAGCACGCCCAGGCCGAGCGCGGCATACACGGTGCCGGCCAGTTGGCCCACGCCACCGAGCACCACTACCATGAACGAATCGACGATGTAGCCCTGGCCCAGGTCGGGGCCCACATTGCCCACCTGGCTGAGCGCGCAGCCCGCGAGGCCTGCGATGCCCGAGCCCAGCGCGAAAGCGTAGGTGTCCACACGGGCGGTGTTCACGCCCATGCACGAGGCGATGGGGCGGTTCTGCGTGACGCCACGCACGAACAGGCCCAGGCGCGTGCGGCTGATGAGGAAGGCCACGCCGCCAAGCACTGCGAGCGCGAAGGCGACAATGATCACCCGGTTCCAGGGCAGTTGCAGGTTTTCCATGAGCTGCACGCCGCCGCTCATCCACGAGGGGTTCTCCACGCCCACGTTCTGCGCGCCGAACACGCTGCGCACCAGTTGCTGCAGCATGAGGCTGATGCCCCAGGTGGCTAGCAGCGTCTCCAGCGGGCGGCCGTAGAGGAAGCGGATCACGCCGCGCTCGAGCACCGCGCCCATGAGGGCCGATGCCAGGAAGGCGGCGGGCACGGCGGCCACCAGGTACCAGTCGAACGCGCCGGGAAAGTAGCGCTGGAACACGCCCTGCATGACGTAGGTGGCGTAGGCGCCGATCATCATCAGCTCGCCATGGGCCATGTTGATCACGCCCATGAGGCCGTAGGTGATGGCCAGGCCCAGCGCCACCAGCAGCAGGATGGAGCCCAGGCTGATGCCCGAGAACATGGCGGCCAGGCGCTCGCCCCACTGCAGGCGCTCTTCCACGGCCTTGAGGGCGGTCTGCAGGGCGGCTTTCACCTTGGGATCTTCCTCGCTGCGCAGCTGCTCCAGCAACACGGTGCGCGTGGCGGGGTTGGCGCTGGCAGCCAGCAGTTGGGTGGCCTCCAGGCGTTTGACAGCGTCGCTGCTGCTGATGAGGATGCGTGCGCGGATACCTTCCAGGCGCACCTTGAGGCCGGCGTCCTGCTCGGCGGCCAGGGCCTTTTCGATCAGGGGCAGGCGGGCTTCGTCGGTTTCTTCGCGCAGGGCATCGATGGCCTTGCGGCGCTGCGCGATATCGGCGGACATGAGCTGCAGCGAGGCGAGCGCGGTGTCGAACTCGCCGCGCATGCGGTTGTTGTTGACGATGTCTTCGGCATCGTCGGGCACGGGCACTTCGGCTCCGGTCACGGGGTCGGTGCCTTTGTCGTCCTTGATGACGATGGCTTTGTCGCCGGCGATCTTGACCGCGTCGTCGCCCATGGCGCGGATGAAGGCGATGGTGGCCTCGTCTGGCGTGGCGATGGCGGCCTGCAGCGCGGCAATGCGCTCATCGGTTTCGCCGGCCGCCATGGCGCGCGCGGATTCGGCCGTAAGCGCTTGTGCCTGCACGGCTGCGCACAGCAGCAGGCAGGCGAACAGGCGGTGAAAGAGGGATGAAAACATAGCGGCCAGTGGCGTCAGGGGAATGCGGCGGTGCGCTGGCGTCGCCCCTGGCTTCCATGCGGACCACGCAAGCCAGGGGGAAAGAAAGGAGGCGCATTGCGCCTCCCGGAACCGACAACGGTCAGAGCTTGCTCTTGCCGTCCGGCTCGTCCTTCTTCTTGTCGTTGCCTTCGATGTACGGGCTCCATGGCTTGGCCTTCACAGGGCCAGGCGTCTTCCACACCACGTTGAACTGGCCATCGGCCTTGATCTCGCCGATGAACACGCTCTTGTGCAGGTGGTGGTTCTTCTCGTCCATCTTGGAGACGATGCCCGAAGGTGCCTTGAAGGTCTGGCCGGCCATGGCGGCGATCACCTTGTCCACGTCGGTGCTCTTGGCCTTCTCGACGGCCTGCTTCCACATGTTGATGCCGATGTAGGTGGCTTCCATCGGGTCGTTGGTGAGCGGCTTGTCCTTGTGGCCGGCGATGCCCTTGGCCTTGGCGTAGTCGCTCCACTTCTTGATGAACTCGGTGTTGGCCGGGCTCTTGATGGACTGGAAGTAGTTCCAGGCGGCCAGGTGGCCCACCAGGGGCTTGGTATCCACACCGCGCAGTTCCTCTTCGCCCACGGAGAAGGCGACGACCGGCACGTCCTTGGCCTTCAGGCCGGCGTTGCCCAGTTCCTTGTAGAAGGGCACGTTGGAGTCGCCGTTGATGGTGGAGACCACCGCCGTCTTGCCGCCCTGGCTGAACTTCTTGATGTCGGCCACGATGGTCTGGTAGTCCGAGTGGCCGAAGGGGGTGTACTTCTCGTCGATGTCGCTGTCCTTCACGCCCTTGGACTTGAGGTAGGCGCGCAGGATCTTGTTGGTGGTGCGGGGGTAGACGTAGTCGGTGCCCAGCAGCACCCAGCGCTTGGCGCTGCCGCCGTCCTTGCTCATCAGGTAGTCCACCGCGGGGATGGCCTGCTGGTTGGGCGCGGCGCCGGTGTAGAACACGTTCTTGGACAGCTCTTCGCCTTCGTACTGCACGGGGTAGAACAGCAGGCCGTTCATTTCCTCGACCACGGGCAGCACGGACTTGCGGCTCACCGAGGTCCAGCAGCCGAAGATCACCGACACCTTGTCCTGGCCCAGCAGCTGCTTGGTCTTTTCGGCAAACAGGGGCCAGTTGGAGGCCGGATCCACCACCACGGGTTCGAGCTTCTTGCCCAGGACACCGCCCTTGGCGTTGATCTCGTCGATGGCCATGAGCACGGTGTCTTTCAACACGGTTTCCGAGATGGCCATGGTGCCCGAGAGGCTGTGCAGGATGCCGACCTTGATGGTGTCCTGCGCATGGGCTGGCAGCGCAGACAGGCCAGCGAGCGTAGCGACGGCCGCAAGGGCCTTGAGGGAATAACGACGTTGCATGTGTGCTTCTCCAGTGGAAGGGTGGTGGTTCATCTACAAACCGCTTCGCCCGATGGCGCCTGGATGGGTGCCTTGGTCGGTCGATGGAATGGATTCTGGAGACAGCCCCCGGGATCGGAAATACGCCGGGTGGCGTACACGGCTGGTTACGTGGAGGGCAGCGATACCCATCCCGCCCATGCCAGATGGGTAGATTCAGCTATCAAAAGAAGAGTGCCCTGCGCGCCTGCGGCGTACGCCACGCGCGGTGCGCTGCGGCCAGCCGCTCAGCGCACCGGCCGCTGGAGCGCATGCACGGTGGTGGTCTTGCGCACCGGGCTCGACAGCACCAGCGAGGTGGTCACGCCGCCGTGCCGGGCCAGCGTATCGACCACGCGCTGCAGGTCCTCGGGCTCGGCAATGGCGCAGCGCACGATGAAACAGTCTTCGCCGGTGACGCGATCGGCCTCCAGCACCTCGGGCATGCTCTCGAACAGCTTCACATAGGGCGCTATGCCGGCATGCGTGGTCTGAATCCGGATCAGGGCCTGCAGCCGCACGCCGATGGCGCGCAGGTTCACACGCGCGCCATAGCCTTCGATCACGCCCGCGTCTTCGAGCTTGCGCACGCGCTCGCTCATGGCCGGCTGCGACAGGCCGATGCGCTTGCCCAGCGCTGCCAGGCTTTGGCGGGCATCGGTCTGCAGGGCTTCGAGGATGAGCCAGTCTTTCTTGTCGAGTTCCATGGTGCGGTGTGTTGAGCAGGGGTTGCGCCACGGCCGATCATCCATCGGTTTGGCCTCCATTTTTCCGATGACCGCTGCTTCACGCAGCACCGGCATCCCTCTATGGTGCATGACCTGCGGCCCGTGGTGGCCGATGCATTTTTTTGAGGAAACAGACCCCATGCAGCTGGTTGGAATGCTCGACTCCCCCTTTGTCCGCCGTGTCGCCATCGCGCTCACGGTGCTCGATGTGCCGTTCACGCACCTGCCGCTGTCGGTGTTCAGCACCGTCGAGGCCTTCGGCCGCATCAACCCCGTGGTCAAGGCCCCCACCCTGGTGTGCGACGACGGCGGCGTGCTCATGGACTCGACCTTGATACTGCAATGGGCGGCCACGCAGTCGGCGCGCCGGCTTCAGCCCCCGGACGGCCCGGCCCTGCAGCGCGAGCTGCGCCTGACCGGACTGGCACTGGCGGTCTGCGAAAAGGCGGTGCAGATCGTCTACGAGCACCAGCTGCGCCCCGCCGACAAGCTGCACGCCCCCTGGCTGGACCGGGTGACGGGCCAGTTGCTGGCCGCGTGCGCGCTGCTGGAGGACGAGCTGGTGCGCGCCCCCCTGCCCGACCCCGCGCGGGAGATCGGCGATGCCGGGATCACCATCGCCGTGGCCTGGGATTTCATGCAGATGATGGTGGCGCAGGTGGTGGAGGCGGCACGCTACCCCGCCCTGGCCGCCTATTCCGTGCAGGCAGAGCGGCTGCCCGCTTTTGTGGCGCTGCCGGCACGCTGAAAGCGCTGCAACAAAACACCCCCAGGACAACGATCTGCCCGTTGTGTCGCCTAGGCGTTGTCCGCAACCCCCGTCCCCGGTTTACGATGGTTGAAAGACGGCTCCCACGAGAGGCAGGCAAAACCATGGTGAAACGACGCACAGTGCTCTGGGGGGGCTTGGCCACGGCCGGCGCCCTGGTGATTGGCTGGGGCGCGCTGCCTCCGCGCCAGCGCCTGCGCACGGGCCAGCCGCTGCCCACGGCGGGCGGGCAGGCCGCGCTCAACGGCTGGCTCAAGATCGGTGCCGACAACAGCGTCACGGTGATGATGGCCAAGGCCGAGATGGGCCAGGGCACGCACACCGGCCTGGCCGCCATTTTGGCCGAGGAGCTCGATGCCGACTGGCCCCAGCTGCGGCTGGAGATGGCACCCATCGACGACATCTACAACAACCTGGCCACCGTGGTCGACGGCCTGCCCTTCCACCCCGACAACGACGGCTCCATCAAGGCCGTGGCCGGCTGGCTCACCGCCAAGACCATGCGCGAGGTGGGCGTGATGATGACGGGCGGCTCCTCCAGCATCAAGGACCTGTGGCTGCCCATGCGCGAGGCCGGCGCCAGCGCGCGTGCCATGCTGGTGCGCGCGGCGGCGGCGCAGTGGAACGTGCAGGCCGCCGAATGCACGGTGCAAGCCGGTGTGGTGGAGCATGCCGCGGGCCAGCGCGCGAGCTTTGGCGAGCTGGCGGCCCTGGCAGCGCAGCAGCCGCTGCCAGGCAAGGTGGTGCTCAAGGAGGCCGCGCAGTTCCGCCTGATCGGCAAGCCGCTCACACGCATCGAGGCGCGCAGCAAGCTCGATGGCACGGCCGTGTTCGGCATCGACGCCAACCCGCCGGGCCTGCTGCACACAGCGGTGCTGATGTGCCCCACGCGCGGCGGCAAGGTCGCACGCATGGACGCAGCGGCCGCCGAGAAGCTGCCCGGGGTGAAGAAGGTGCTGGCCGTGGACGCCCTGAACGGCGGCACCGGCGCCGTGGCGGTGATTGCCGACACGCCCTGGCATGCGCGCAAGGCGGCAGCCACCGTGACCGTGGAATGGGACCACGGCCCGGCCGCCGCCCTGTCGAGTGCGGCGGTGTACGAGCAACTGGCCCAGGCGCTGGACCAGGCCAAGGGCTTCGGCTACCACCAGAGCGGCGATGCCCCGGCCGCCATGCAGGGCGCGGCCCGCACCATCACGGCCGACTACCGTGCGCCCTACCTGGCCCATGCGGCGCTGGAGCCCATCAACTGCACGGTGCAGTTCAAGGACGGTGCGGCCACGGTGTGGACATCGACCCAGGTGCCCGACCTGGCGCGCGCGGCTGCGGCCAAGGTGCTGGGCATCGCCGAGGACAAGGTGGAGGTGCGGCAACTGCTGCTGGGCGGCGGCTTCGGCCGCCGGCTGGAGGTGGACTACGTGGCCCAGGCCGCGGCCATCGCCCGTGCGGCCGATGGCGCACCGGTGCAGACGCTGTGGACGCGTGAGCAGGACACGCAGCACGACTTCTACCGCCCCGCCTGCATGGCGCGCTTCAAGGCGGGCTTCGATGGCGAGGGCAAGCTGGTGGCCTGGGACAACCTCTCGGTCGGCCAGGCCATCGTGCCCCAGGTGCTGGGCCGCCTCTTCGGGCTGCCCGGGGCCGGGCCGGACAAGACCACCTCGGAGGGCGCCTTCGACCAGCCCTACGAATGGCCGCATGCGCGCATCGCCCACGAGATCGTCGCGTTGCCGCTGCCCGTGGGCTTCTGGCGCTCGGTCGGACATTCGCACCAGGCTTTCTTCAAGGAAAGCTTCATGGACGAGGCGGCCGCCGCGGCCGGGCAAGACCCGGTGGTCTTTCGCGCCGGGCTGCTGCAGAAGCACCCGCGCCACCTGCAGGTTCTCAAAAAGGCGGCCGAGCTCGCGGGCTGGGGCCAGCCGCTGGCGGCCGACGCCTCGGGTGCAAAGCGTGCCCGGGGCATTGCGCTGCACCAGTCCTTTGGGTCGATCGTCGCCCAGGTGGCCGAGGTTTCGGTCGCGGCGGACAGCAAGGCCATCCGCGTGCACCGCGTGGTCTGCGTGATCGACTGCGGTGCAGCCATCAACCCCAACCTCATCACCCAGCAGATGGAGAGTGCCGTGGTCTTTGGCCTCACGGCCGCGCTGCATGGCGAGATCACCGTGGACAAGGGCCAGGTGCAGCAGGCCAACTTCCACGACTACCCGCTGCTGCGCATGGCCGACTGCCCGCGCACCGAGGTCCACATCGTGCCAAGCGCCGAACCGCCCGAAGGCGTGGGCGAGCCGGGCGTTCCGCCCATCGCCCCCGCCGTGGCCAATGCGGTCTTTGCACTGACCGGCCAGCGCCTGCGCAGCCTGCCACTGCGCCTGGCCTGAACCACCCGCGCCCACAGGAGCCCCATCCATGCCCACCACCCTGCGCATCAACGGCAAGGCCGTTTCCGTGAACGCCGAGGCGGACACCCCTCTGCTGTGGGTGCTGCGCGGCGAATTGCACATGAACGGCACGAAATTCGGCTGCGGCATGGCGCTGTGCGGCGCCTGCACGGTGCACCTGAACGGCGAGCCCACGCGCGCCTGCATCACGCCGCTGTCGGCCGTGGGCGATGCCGATGTGACCACCATCGAAGGCCTGGCAGGCCCGCAGGCCGAGGCCCTGCGCAATGCCTGGACCACGCTGGACGTGGCCCAGTGCGGCTACTGCCAGAGCGGCCAGCTCATGTCGGCCTGCGCCCTGCTCACCAAGACCGCACGGCCCACCGATGCCGACATCGATGCCGCCATGTCGGGCAATGCCTGCCGCTGCGGCACCTACCCGCGCATCCGTGCGGCCATCCACCAGGCCGCTGCGGGCAAGGGACCCGGCTGACGCTCCGCGCTCAGTTGGCCAGTGCGCTGCCCTGGGTTTGCTGCCCCGAATCGAGGAGCACGTGGGAACCCGCCCGGGCCTCGGACTCCGCCGCCACGGCCGACTGGACATTGTTGCGCCCGGCCTGCTTGGCGCGGTAGAGCGCCTTGTCGGCGGTGTTGACCAGCTCCTCGAAGCTGGCGCCGCGCGCGTCGTACAACGTGGCCACGCCGATGCTCACGGTGACGGTGACGCAGGCGCCGTCGCCATCGACCAGCACATTGTGGTCCGACACGCCCGTGCGCAGCGACTCGGCCAAGCGCAGCGCGCTGGGGGCGTCGATGCCCGGCAGCACGATGACGAACTCCTCGCCGCCGAAGCGGGCCACGATGTCCACCGCCGTGCGCGAGCGTGCCAGGCAGGCCTGGGCCACGGCGCAGATCACCCGGTCGCCGGCCAGGTGGCCCCAGGCGTCGTTCACGGCCTTGAAGTGGTCGATGTCCACCACCATCAGCGACAGCGGCTGGCCCAGTTGCCCGGTGCGCAAGCACTCGCGCGCGCCCATCTCCATCAGCGTGCGCCGGTTGGACAGACCCGTGAGCGCATCGCAGGCGGCCAGTTGCTCCAGCGCCGTGTTGAGCTGCTGCAGCAGGGCATTCTGCTCGCGCAATTGGCGGTTGATCTGGGCGATCTCGTCTTCCTTGCGCTTGCGGTCGTCGATGTTGAAGGTCACCCCGATCAGGCGCTTGCCCGGCGTGTCGGTGTGGCCGTCCATGATGCGGCCGTAGTTGGCGTACCAGACCCACTCGCCGCTCTTGGCACGCAGCCGGAACTCGCAGCGGTACTGCGGGGTCACGCCGGACATGTGGTCGGACACGGCCGACTGCACCGTCGCCAGGTCATCGGGGTGGAACAGGCCGTAGACATCCTGCAGGCCCGAGACGATCTCCTCCTCGGTGAAGCCCAGCTCCAGAAAGGTCTTGGTGGCCTTGCGGGTGACGGTGCCGGTGAGCAGATCGTTTTCCCACAGGTCCAGGCCGGCGGCTTCCAGCGCCAGCTCCAGCCGCTCGCGGTTCAGATCTGCTTCACCCATGGCGGGCCGCCCCCTGTCCGCTCACTGGTTCAGGCCGCAGGCATGGCACCGGCGTAGCCGATGTTGCGCAGCAGCCCCGCGAACGAGGCCACCACGCCTGGCGTGTTGTACAGCTGGGGCGCCGTCTGCACATAGATGATGCTGACCTGCTTGCCCGTGCTTTGGCCCTTGGTGGCGTCGAAGTAGATCGCCAGATCGTCGCTGGCGTTGGAAAAGCCCCGGCCCGTGCTCTCCGAGTAGTAGCAGATCGAGTCGGGCGCGATGATGTCGGGCGAGCTGTTCGCCGTGCCGTACATGATGAGGTTTTCGTTCAGGTTGTACAGGTAGTGCGTCTCGGTGCTCTGGGCCGGATCGGGTGCATTGTCCAGCCGGATGATGCCCGAGTCCAGCGACGAGGCGCTGGAGGTGGACTGCGTGACGGCCGTGATGTAGAAGTTGGTCAGCACCGCCTTGGCCGCACGCCCCGTCAGCTCCGTGATATTGGCCGCCACGGAGGCCGTGGACAGGGGCGCAGGCGCCTGCCGCAGGGCGGCGCCGAGCTTGCGCGCCTGCTCCATGGTGCCGGGAATGTAGTTGCCCGTGAGCGCATAGCCGTTGCTGGCGTTGGACGGCCACATGGCGATGCCCGAGTAGCCGCCAAAGCCGCCGACCACGCCACCGGCCAGGGTCTCCACCTTGTCCGCAGTGGGGGCGCCGAGCACGGCCGACTCGACCTGGGGTGAGGGCGGCACGTCGTTGGCCAGGGCGCAGGGGGTGGGGGCGAGCTTGGCGCTGCCGGTGAAGGTGGTCTGGGGCAGCTCGGGCACGGCACGGCCGGCGCCATCACCGTCGACCACATAGATGGTGCCCTTGGACATGCCGGCGCCGATCAGGGGCACGAGCGAATTGATGGGGCCGACTTCCACCGGGATCAGGGCCCCGAGCGGGGCCCCGGTGGCCTGCTCGAACACCTGGGATGTGTTGGTGATGGAGTTCTGGATGGCCGACAGCGTCAGGCCATCGGCCGCGTCGGGTGAGCCCATGATGGCCAGTACGCAGGCCGGGGTTTTCCCATCGTAGTCCTGGACGGTGACGGGGGTGAAGGTCCCCTGGGCCGCCAGCTGCTGCAGGATGGTGCAGGCATCGTTGTAGCTACCGCCGCCGCCGCTGGCCAAAACCGCCGCGCCCGCGGCAATCGACTGGAGATCGTCCAGCCCATAGGTGTACACGCCCATCGGATTCCTCCCTCTTGAATGGCTGGCACGATACGCCGAGCCGGTTGCTTGTCAACCCACAGCATAGCGCCTTGACCCTGGTAGCCACAGCGCCATGTAACCACTCTGGCCGAGTCCCGCCGCTTCGCCTATGCTGTGGACACTCTGTGCGCCCCCTTTTTCCCGAGCATTCACCATGAGCATTCCTGAAAACAACAATTCCACCGTGGCCTACGGCACCGAAGACCTGCTGGTCAGCCTGTGCAACTCCGTCACGCGCGTGCTCAATGTCGCCACCCACAGCCAGATCCATTATTCCGGCATGGTGCAGCGCATCAGCAAGACCTGCCTGAAACCCGATATCGGCTGCTTCGTGCTGTTCGATGGCGGCTTTTCCGGCCTGGTGATCATCAATTTCTCCGCCCAGGCCGCCATGGAGCTGTATTCCAGCTACCTGCTGAACATGGGCATGTCCAAGGACGACCTGGTCAGCTCCTACACCTCGGACGAGGTGGCCAACGTCATGGGCGAGCTCATGAACCAGGTGGTGGGCGACTTCACCGGCAAGGTGCGGCGCGAACTGCAGACCCACATCACCCAGAACCAGCCCAAGATGCTGGTGCTCAACAAGCAAGTCATGCTGAGCGTGGACGCCAACCTGGACAAACCCGAGGCCCGGCGCGTGACCTTCTACACCGCCAGCAACAACATCTTCTACCTGGAGCTGGCCATCGACCGCACCGAGTTCATCAAGATGGTGGATTTCGAGGCCCAGGACACACCCGACCCCGACGCGCTGATGGCCCAGTCACAGCATGCGCCGGCCGCGGCGCCCGCCCCCGCAGCGGACAGCGGCGGCGGATCCGATACGGACGAGCTGCTCAAGTCGCTGGGCATGTAGGCCACCGGCCACCTGCTCCCGCATGCCGCCCTTCCCGCGGGAAGCCCTGCCCTACGAGGAACTGCCGCTGGGCGCGCTGGACCCCGCGCGGATCGAGGCGCTGTGGCGCTACCGCCCCGCGGCCGGGCGCCGGCAGACCATCCTGCCCGACGGCCGCATGGACCTGGTGGCGCATGCGCTGCGGGATGCCGCAGGCCGCATCACGGCCGTCACCCTGGCCATTGCCGGCCCCGCAGACCGGCCCGGCACCGTGGCCCACCGAAGCGCCCTCTGGAGCGTGGGCGTGCGCTTCCAGCTTGGCTGGGGCGGCGCCTGCCTGGGGCTGGCCCCGGCCACGCTGGTGAACCGGGTGCTGGCCGGGCCTGCGGCCGAGCAGGTGCTCGGCCCCCTGGCGCACCCTGTGCTCGCCGCCACCGAGACCGAGAGCCTGCAGGCCGCACTGGCCACGGCGGCGGCAGCCCTGGCAGGGCGGGCCGGCCCGGCCCCGGCCACCAGCCCTTCGCAGGCGCGTGCCCTGCTGGCCTTGCGCTGGCTGCGCCAAAACCCCGGCGCCCCACTGCACGCGCTGTGCACGGCACTGGCCGTGCCGGAGCGCACCCTGCGCCGTGATGTGCTGGCCGCCGTGGGCCTGCCGCTGCGCAGCCTGGCCGGCATTCTGCGCTTCCAGCGCGCCATGGCCTGGGTGCAAAAGGGGCATCCTCCCTCGCTGGCCGACCTGGCGCACGAGGCAGGCTATGCCGATCAGGCGCACATGACGCGGCAGTTCCGGCAGTTCGGCGGCTTCACGCCGGCACTGCCGCAGCAGGTGCCGGTGGTAGCGTAGCACCGACCTGCGCCATGCGCGCCGCCAGTGCTCCCTGGCGCGCACGCAGAAAGGCGCACAGCCGCTCCCCATAGTCGGCGCCCGCTGCGCTGGCCACCGATGGCCGGGCCGCCAGCGCGGCGCGCCAGGCGGCCACGCGTGGCAGGCCGGTGAAGACGCCGAAATCGCCGATGTGGTCGAACACATCGAAGTAGCGGAACACCGGGCCGAACACGGCATCGACCAGGGTGAAATCCGCCCCCGAAAAGTAAGGACCCGCTTCACCGCGTGTGCCCAATTGCACCTCGATCTGCGCGAACAGGCGCTGCAGGTCTTTGGCCCGCGCGGCCAGCGCGGCTTCGTCGGCCGCGTTGTAGAACCCGGCTATGGCCGAGAGCACGGCCGAGCCGAACTCCATCCAGCCCCGGTGCCGGGCACGGGCCAGTGCGTCCCCTGGGTGCAGGCGAGGCGCTGCGGTCTCATCCAGGTACTCGCAGATCACGGCCGATTCGAAGACGGGCTGGCCGTCCACCAGCAGCACCGGCGTCTTGCCCAGCGGAGAGATCTGGAGGAACCAGGCGGGCTTGTTGGCCAGGTCGATATCGATGCGCTCGAAGGCAATGCCCTTTTCCGCCAGGGCGATGGCGGCCCGCTGGACATAGGGGCACAGGGGGTGGCTGACGAGAGTGAGTGCTTGCGGCATGGTGCTTCCTTGAAAGGTGGGAGTACCGAATCTATGATTGCGCCAGCGAAATCAAAATACGCAGCACGGCAAACCATGATTGCACCAACGCAACAAAAAGGCACCGCCTTCCAGCTGGGCCCGGCCGACCTGGAATGCCTGCTGGCCATGGTGCGTGCGGGCACGCTGGCCGGCGCAGGCGAGCGCCTGGGCGTGGCACCGTCCACCGTGTTCCGCACGCTGCAGCGCATGGAGCGGGGGCTGGGGCAGACGCTGTTCGTGCGCTCGCGCGCGGGCTACCAGCCCGCCGAGCTGGCGCAGCAACTGGCCGGGCATGCCGAGCAGGCCGAGGCCGCGCTCGAGGCCGCGCGCTCGGCCGCCCAGCGCCAGCCCGAACAGGTGGCCGGCAGCGTGCACATCACCACCACCGACACCATCCTGCACGGCCTGGTGGCGCCGGCCCTGCAGCCGCTCGCGGCGCAGCACCCGCTGCTGCAGTTCGAGCTGCATGCGGGCAACGAACTGGCCAGCCTCACACGGCGCGACACCGACATCGCCGTGCGCGCCACGCGCCGCCCGCCGGTGCACCTGGTGGGCCGCCAGGTGGGTGCCCTGCGCATGGCCCTGTTTGCCGCGCGGGGCAGTGCCTACGCGCACCTGGCCGAGGCCCAGGCCGGCCAGGCCCCCTGGGTGGCGCCCGACGATGCGCTCCCCGAACACCCTTCGGTGCTGTGGCGCAAACGGCACCACCCCAAGGCCGTGGCGCGCTACCGGGTGCACAGCATCCTCACGGTGATGGAACTCATCGCGCTGGGCATGGGCGTGGGCGTGCTGCCCCTGTTCCTGGCCCGCCAGCACCCCGGCCTGGTGGCGCTGACCGGCGCGCTGGACGAATGCGAAACCGGCCTGTGGCTGCTGGCCCACCCCGAATCGCGCCACCTGCGGCGCGTGGCCACGGTCTATGGCCACCTGGCCAGCACGCTGGTGCTGGACTGAAGCCCTTTTTCGCCGCCGCCACCGGGCACCGACTGGCCGCAATCTTCAATACACCGCAGGCCCGGCTGCCGATACTGCAAGGACACCGCCACGCACTGCCCTTGTTCCATGCACATCCAACCCCTGTTTGCCGAAAACGACACCGCCGCCCTGCACCGCTTGGTGGCCACCCACCCGCTGGCCAGCCTGATCGCCACCGGGGCAGACGGCGCTCTGCAGGTGCACCTGCTGCCCTTGCTGTTGCTGCCGGGCGCCACCACCGCCAGCCCGGCACGGCTGCAGGGCCACGTGGCGCGCAGCCACCCGCTGCGCCAGGAGGTGGCGGGCGGCAGCACGGTGCTGGCGCTGTTCCAGGGCCCCAATGCCTACATCTCGCCGCGCTGGTACGTGAACGGCCAGCGCAGCGCGCGCGTGGCCCCCAGCTGGAACTACGTGGCCGCCCAGGCGCGCGGCCGGCTGCACTGGGTGGACGGCGATGCCGCCTGGATGCTCACCCACCTGGCCGCCCTCACCGCCACGCAGGAGCGGCACCGCCCAGAGCCCTGGTCGCTGGACATGGCCGCGCCCGACTACGTGGAGAGTGCGGCCCGCCATCTCACGGGCTTCGAGATCGAGCTCAGCGCGCTCGAAGGCAAGCGCTTTCTCTCGCAGCAGCGCACCGAGGCCGACCGGCACAGCCTGGTGGAGCACCTGGAACGCGAGCCCTCGGGCATGGCCCGGGATGTGGCGCGCTTGATCGTGCCCTGAGTCCAGCGCGCCAGGGCGCCCTCAGTGTGCGTCGGAGCGGCGTTCACCGAACAACCCGGCCTGCCCCGATGGCGGGCCGCTGGCACCCAGCAACTGCACGAACTGCGTGAGCTGCGGATCCTCGATGAAGCTGGCGGCGGAGGATGCGGCGAGCAGCTTCTCGGGCGCCTGGGGCCGCGCCACGACGAAGCCCTGTACATAATCCACGCCGATCTCGGCCAGGGTCTGTACCGTGGCGTGGTCTTCGGCCCACTCGGCTATGGTCTTCATGCCCAGGTTGCGCGCCAGGCTCACGATGGCCTCGACGATGGCCACGTTGGCCGGGTGGCGGTTCATGTTGACGATGAAGTTGCCGTCGATCTTGAGCAGGTCGGACGGCAGGTCCTTGAGGTAGGAGAACGAGGTGTAGCCGGCGCCGAAGTCGTCGAGCGCCACCTTGGCCCCATAGGATCGCACCTGGCTGATGAAGCGGCGCGTGTTCTCCAGGTCGTGCAGGGCCACGCTCTCGGTGATCTCCAGGCACAGCCAGCTGGCCAGGTGCGGGTGCTCGTCGAACAGGGCGAACACATCGTCGATGAAGGCCTCGTCGTTGAGCGAAGCACCGCTCAGGTTCAGGCACACGAACTGCGTGCGCCCCAGCTGGCCATGGTGCTTGCCCAGCCATTCGAACACGGTGCCCAGCACCCAGCGGTCGATGACGCCCATGCGCCCGCTGTGCTCCCCCGCGGCAATCAGCCGGGGCGTGGGCACCAGCGCGCCGCTGGCATCGCGCATGCGCAGCAGCACCTCGAAGTTGAGCGACTCGGTCGGCGCCGTGAGCGACATGATGGGCTGCATCTCCAGGTACAGGCCTTCGATGCGCTCGTCGGAGGACAGGCGCTCCACGAGCTTCATCTCCATCTCGTGGGCGATCAGGCCGGGCGCATCGCGCTCATACACCGCCAGGCCCTGCTGCAGGCCGCGCTTGGCATCGCGGCAGGCGTGGTCGGCGGTGGACACCACGTCGCGGATGGTGCTGCCCGGGGCCACCTCGATGAGGCCGATGGAGCCGCGCACGTGGAAGGAGCGCGCCCCCACCCGGTAGGGGCTGGTGCAGATGCTGGAGACGATGCCCTGGCTGATGAGCCGGGCCAGCGTGATGTGGGTGTCGGGGAAGACGATGAGGAACTCGTCGCCCCCCACGCGCCCGATCTGCATGTTGCCCGACAGCATCTGCGAGACGCGGGCGCACACCTGCTGCAGCACGTCGTCGCCGGCCGCGTGGCCGAACAGGTCGTTGATGAGCTTGAACCGGTCCAGATCCAGGTAGGCCAGGGCCAGCGGCTTGCCCTGGTTGCGCTGGGCCAGGGCCGCCTCGAGCACCTGCTCGATGCCGCGGCGGTTGAGCACGCGCGTGAGCGCATCATGGTGGGCCAGCACGCGCAGGTTTTCGGTGGCGCGCGATTTCTCGGTCACGTCCTGCAGCGAGCCCTCGATGCGGCCGCGCGCCTGGGTGGCACGCACCATGAAGCGCCGGGTCAGCTCCCCATCCTCGCGCCCGCTCACGGCAAACTCGGTCTCCGTCTCGCCCTGGCCGTGCACCATCTGGTCGAGCTGCAGCCAGGCCGCATCGCCGAACTGCGCGCGCCAGGTGCGCCCGCCGTTGTCCAGCAGGCCATCGCCCAGCATGTCCACGAGCGCCGGGTTGGCACTCAGGAAACGGCCTTGCAGGTCGAGCGTGAACAAGCCAATGGGCATGGCCTCGTAGGCATGCTGCAGCTGGGCCTGCACCTCCAGGCGCTTGACGTGTTCCTGGCGCATCTGCTCGGCGATGGCCAGCGCGGCCAGCAGGCTCGACGACAGCGCCGCCGTGACATGGTTCACCGTGCCCACCAGCACCTTCATGCCATAGGCTGCCGCCACGATTTCCGAGAAGCTCGACAGGAAGGTGACCCCCAGCGAGGCCCCGTACCACAGGGCCACGCGCGAGCGGGTCTTGAACACGATGCGCACCAGGCTCACCGTCATCAGCAGCAGGCCCAGCCCGGTGGACACCCACATCATGGGCAGGTACAGGCCATAGGGCAGGAACACGGCGGCCAGCAACAGCGGCACGCAGGCCCATTGGGCCCCCCGGATCCAGGGCCCCAGGCGCGAGCGGTCCAGGTCTTCCTGGAACAGGTTCTTGTACAGCGTGATGGTGAGAAAACCGTAGATCGCCACCGTGAGCGCGCGGGTCGGAAACAACCAGGGCGTGGGCACCAGGTGGCCCAGCCATTGCACGTCCCAGCCGGCGGAGATGGCGCCCACGCGCAGCGTGACCACCAGCCAGGCCGCGAACAGCACGTACAGCGACTGGCGGTTGATCAGCGCCGTCATGAGCACGAACATGCCCAACACCACCAGGCCGCCTTCGAGCAGGCCCAGATTGCGGTGGAATTCGAGCACCGAGGCCTGCAGGTCGGCCTGGCCCCACCAGTCGGCCTGCAGGCGCGCCGGCCCGACAAAGGCCGCGCGGCACAGCAGGCGCTGGCCGGCACTGGCCTCGGGCAGGCCGAAGCCGGCCTTCATGGGAATCAGGCTGCCGCTGGCCTGCTCACGCGTGGCCTGGCCCAGCGATGCCAGGCTCCTGCCGTCCCAGCAGGCCATCTCCACCGCGTGGCGCGAAGGGAACAGCACCGAGGGTGGCTGCGCCATCGACACCGGCAGGTCCACCAGCAGCCAGACCGGCTCCTCGGACAGGTTGGTATCGTGGAAGGACTTGAGCGGCCGGTTCGCCAGCGCCGCCAGCGCCTGCTCGGGGCTGAGCTGTGCCGCCGCCTGGGGCAGCACGCGCATCATCAGGGTGTGGCCGCCGGCCGACAGGTAGTTGCTCTGCCAGAACAGCAGCGCCCACACGGCCAGGCCTGCCATGGCAATGGGAATGATGTAGATGGACATCGCGCGCAGCAGCCAGTCCATCATGACTACGCCGCGCCGTACCCAATGCCGTGCGTGCTCCTGCAATCGCGCTGACCCCATGGTTTCGTGTGGATGCGCGGCCCCCACGGCCACGCGCTGGATGGCGCATGGGCCACGGCCAGACCCGACCGCAATCACGCGCAAACTTCCATCTTGTCACGGAACACACGGCCTGCCCTGCAAGTCTTTGCGCGTTCCCCCTGTTTTATGGGAGTTTACAAAGCAAAGGGCAGCAAAAAGGCCACCGCAGGTGTGGCCTTTTTACCAACAGGTGATTTCGCGCTGGGCCAGCCCCACCTTGCCGGGGTGGGATGGGAGTTCAGGCAAAGGCCCTATTGCTGATGCGTGCCGGCAGTTCCCGCCGCCCGCTGGCGGGCGCGCGCCGCGGCAGCGCACCGGCGACCTTGCTGCCGGCAGGCAGGCTGCGCGCCGGCACCGGCCCCATGTCGATGTCGGGGTGGCGGGTATGGCAGAAGAAATTGAGCGCCGGGTGCTGCGCCTGCTGCCAGCGCGCCGGGCCGCTGTCGATGTCGAAGGCCATCACCCGGTGCGGCAGGTTGCCGGCATGGGCCAGTGGAATGAACCCCTTGGCGGGGAACAGGTCTTCGAACAGCAGCTGCTCGTAGTGCCGGTCGATGGGCGCGCGGCCCGCCGCGATGGCCTGCTCGATGCCCTGGCGCTCGCAGTACTGGAAGGCCGCCTTGATGAGCACGGTCTTGACCAGGCGGCCCATGGTGCCGCCCACGATGCCCAGGCGCGTCACCTCGGCCAGGTGCATGCCCTCCATCCACAGGGGCAGGTCGACCGACTGCTCCACGCTCAGGGGGCGAAAACGGTTGCTCTGGATGCGCGCCGTGCCCAGGGGCGAGCCATCGAGCTTGGACTCGGCCAGCAGCACCACGACCCCGTCTTCATAGTCGGTGGCCTCGGGCTCCTGCAGCTTTTGCGCCAGATCGGGCACATGGCGCGCATAGGCCGCGTGGCGGATGTGCACGGCCTTGCGCAGATCGGCCTCGTTCTTGACCAGGCGCACCCAGAAGGGCAGGCGTTCTTCCTTGGTCGCCAGGCGGTTGAGCGCATCCATGCGGGTCGGCTGCGGCCCGGCTGCCGTGCGGCCGGCCAACGCGGGCGACGAGGCCACACCGAACGCGCGCGAGGGCAGCGGCGGGTGCACACGCACGGTGGGGGCGGTGGCATGGGCGATGGACTCAAGCATGATCGGGCCTCGGGGACAAGAAAAATTTCGCAGATTGCGCAAGTCCACTGTAGGGGCCGCCCCGTGTTTCTTGAGTCAGGGCCGGGATGGAAATCCTGTCTCTTTTTTTCGGACACGCCCGGTCCGAACTTGCCCGACAGGCGTGTCTGCCTGGCGGGCAATTGCATGTCCCCAAAAGACTAGCGAGCGGTCGCTGCGTGCCGCTCGAAGGCCTCGTACCCGCCCTCGATGGCGGGCACGATCTGCACCACCTCGAAATACGGGTGCGCGATCAGCGGCGAGTCGCGCAGACGCTCCATGAAGAAGTAATAGGCGCGCGGATCGGTCGTCTCCACCAGCATCACGTCGCTGCACGCGGCGCTGAAGGCCTCGGCATCGAAGTAGCGCATGGAGAGGTCCGCGCCCGGCCCCAGCAAGGGGTGCAGGTGCTCGGCCGTGAGCGCGTTGCGGCGTTCGCGCGGCAGTTGCAGCCAGGCGGTGGTGGCACGGAGATGGATGAAGAAGGCGTAGTTCATGGTGCGTGGCTTTCAGGAGAAGACGGTGTGTCGCCTCAGGCTTTTTGCAGGATGCGCGCGAGCAGCCCCGGCGCCCAGCGCTGCAGCGCGGGTACCCAGCGCGCCTTGCCGATGTGAATTTCGGAACGGCCGGCGATGAGACCGGCGACCAGCGCCTGTGCGGCCTGCCCGGCCGGCAGCTTGCCGCGCCCCCGCCCCTGTGTCATGGGCGTGTCCACCAGGGGCATCACCGCATCGACCACCCGCACGCTGCCGCCGCGCAGTTGCACCCGCAGCGCCTGGGTGAACAGGCGCAGGCCGGCCTTGGTGGCGCTGTAGACGGCCGCAGTGCGCTTGGGCGCGCAGGCCAGGGCCGAGGTGACGTTGACCACGCAGGCCTGCTGGCGGCTTTGCAGGTGGGGCAACAGCGCCCGCGTGAAGGCCAGGGGCGCAACAAGGTTCACGCCCACCTCCTGCTGGATGTCGGCGCTGCCATAGCCCGCATCGTCCATGCGCAGGTCGTGCTGGATGCCGGCGTTGTGGATGAGCACGCCCACGTCGGGGAAGCGCGCCACGATCAGCTGCGCCAGTGCATCGATCTCGCCAATGCGGGCCAGGTCGGCCGGCCAGGCATGGATGAGCGGGTGCTGCGCCGCCAGCGACTGCAAGCGGACGGCATCGCGCCCGATGGCCACCACGGGCACGCCCAGGGAGGCCAGGTGCAGCGCCAGCGCCCGGCCGATGCCGGAGCTGGCGCCCGTGACGATGGTGCGCGGCAGTGGCGTGGGTTGTTCTACAGTGTGCGGATTCATGGCTGCCACTGTAGGCAGCCGCAGCCCTCTTGCAATCAACCCAGGTTAATGCACGGCCCTCCATCCACTTTCAAGGCGTTGCTCGAATCGGCCGCTGGCAGCACCGACCTGCCCGAATGGCCGCGCGTGGCGCAGGCGCTGGAGGTGCGGCGCATCGATGCCGGCGGCACCGCCTTCCTGCAGGGCGTGGAACACCCGCATGTGTACGCAGTGGCCAGCGGCCTGCTCAAGCTGTGCTACCTGGGAGAGGACGGCACGGAATGGATCAAGTCCTTCGCGCACGAGGGGCGCTTTTTCGCCAGCATCGCAGCACTGGCACCAGGCGGGCGCACCACCTTCATGGTGACCGCGCTGGAACCCTGCGTTCTGGAGCGCATCGACTACCGGCTGCTGGCTGCCCTGGCGCGCGGGCACCTGGCCTGGGCCACGGCACTGGGTGCGCTGACCATGGTGTTCGCGGCCCGCAAGGAGGAACGTGAGCGCGAACTGCTCACGCTGGACGCCGAGGGCCGCTACCGGGCCTTCTGCGCGGCCCATCCGGACCTGGCCGCACGCATCCCGCAGAAGGACCTGGCACGCCATCTGGGCGTAACGCCCGTCGGGCTCAACCGCATCGTGATGCGGCTGCGCCGACAGCAGGTCGCATAGATCAGTCCTACAGACAGGCGCAGGCCCGTCCTATCCACGCGGCGCCGCTGAGCGCCTAAGTTGGGGCTTGGTCACCACCGGGAGAACCACCATGCCCTCAACTGCCTGGAGCGCCAAGCGCGAACGCCAGTACGGCCATATCAAGGACAGCCTGCTGCAGCGCGGCAAGAGCGAGCGCACGGCCGAGGAAATCGCCGCACGCACCGTCAACAAGGAACGTGCCCAGCACGGCGAGAGCGAAACCGCCCACCCCAAGACCCTGAAGGACACGCCCGCCCCGGTGCGCGGCGGCCGGCGCTCGCACCAGGGCGCGCAGGGCCGCACGCGTGAACAGCTCTATGAGGATGCCAAGCGCAAGGGCATCCAGGGCCGCTCGAAAATGAGCAAGGCCGAGCTGGAGAAGGCCGTAGGCCGTTAGAGACGGCGGGCCCCAGGGCAACGCTGAACAAGTCTTCGGGATGGCGCGTGCCCTGGTTTGGGATGGGCTGCTAGGCGCAAAGCGCAGCCATAGCCAGTGCTATGGCGAGCAGTTGCAACGCCGCAGACCGCCCAAAGCGGGGCGCGCGGCGCGCGCGAGACTTGTTCAGCGTTGCCCTATCCCTCGAACTGCGGATGCAGCTGCCGTATGCGGTTCATCGCCATGCCGGCCGCCGCGGTGCGCGTCTCCACCCCGAGCTTGGCGAACACGCGCTCCAGGTGCTTCTTGACCGTGGCGGGGCTCGCGCCCAGGATGTCGCCGATGTCGCGGTTGATCTTGCCCTTGACCACCCAGTAGAGCACCTCGGCTTCGCGTGCGGTGAGCTTGAAGGACAGGCTCATGGATTCGATGATCTTGGCGTCCGACACTTCGCGCATCACCAGCAGCCAGTCGCCGCCGCCCTCGCTGTCGCCGGCCTGCTGGTGCAGCCGGAAGGTCAGGCGGCGCGCGCCCTGGTCGATGGCCAGGCGCGGCGGCTCGGCCTGCGCCTGGGCCAGCAGCTCGGCGGCGTTATCGGCCAGCACATGGCGGCGCAGCCAGGCCTGCACGGCCTCGGGCGCCCAGGGGCTGGCTTCGCCGAAATAGGCCTGCAGCAGCTCTCGCGCCAGCGGCGTCTGCCAGACGATGCGCCCGTCCAGCGCGCGCACGGTGATGCTGGCATAGCCGAAGGCGTCGAGCGCGTTGCGCGCCTCGCGCGCCTGGCTGGCGTCGGCCCGGGCCTTGCGCGCCGCGCCCAGGTGCACGCCCATGCGCGCCATCACCTCGCGCGGCTTGATGGGCTTGGTCACATAGTCCACCCCGCCGGCCTCCAGCGCGGCCACCAGGTGCTCGGTCTCGGTCAGCCCGGTCATGAAGATGATGGGAATGTGCGCGGTCTGGGGCGAGGCCTTCAGGCGCCGCGCCACCTCGAAGCCGTCCATGCCGGGCATCATGGCGTCGAGCAGCACGATGTCGGGCAGGGCCTGCGCGGCCCGCTGCAGCGCCGCCTCGCCGTGCATCGCCACGAGCACGGTGTAGCCCGATTCGTCGAGCGCATCGTGCAGCACGGCCAGGTTGTCGGGCACGTCGTCGACGATGAGCACCACGTCGCTGTCGCTGCGGTCCAGGGCGGCAGCGCCGGCGGGTGCGGAAGGGGGATGTGCAGCGGTGTTCACGGGGGTGCCTGCTCCAGGATGCGGCCCATGGCGTCGAACTGGAACTGCCGCGCCAGGCCGCGCATGGTGTGCACGAAGCTGCCATGGGCGGGCTGGTGGCGTTCGATCTCGTCCAGGGCATTGAGAATGCCGCGGTAATAGCCCAGCGACACGGCCTGCGAGAGGGCGGCCAGGGCGCCAGGGTCGGGGTAGCTCAGCCCGTCCGCGCCCTGCGCGGGCGCGGGCGCTGGGGGCGCAGCTTCGGGTACGGCCTCGCCCAGCCACTGCAGCGCCAGGCGCCGCCCCAGCCAGTCGAGCAGTTCACTGTGGCGCACGGGCTTGACGATGAAGTCCTCGGGACGGATATCGACGTCGTTGTCCAGCGCCTTGTCAAAGGCATTGGCAGAGACGATGGCGCAATGCAGTTCTGGCAGATTCATCTGCCGAACCCGCCGCAAGGTTTCCCACCCGTCGATGCCCGGCATGGCCAGGTCCATGAAGAGGGCGTGCGGCCGGTAGCCGGTGGCCAGCAGGTCCAGCGCGTCGTGGCCGCTGGCGGCCTGGCGCAGCTCGAAGCCCAGGGGTTCGAGCAGCTGCACGAGCAGTTCGCGGTCGGCCTCCTCGTTGTCCACCACCAGGATGCGGCGGCGCTCGCCCGCATAGCCCCGGCGCACGCGCGGCGCCTGCAGGGCGGGTGCCGAAGCCTTGCCCAGCGCCTCGGCATGCACCTCGGGCAGGAAGAGCTTGACGTGGAACACCGAGCCCAGGCCGGGCTCGCTGGTCACGCTGAGCTCGCCCCCCATGAGGGCGGTGAGCATCTTGGCGATGGTCAGGCCCAGGCCCGCGCCGGGCGTGGCGGCCACGGCGGCGGCGCTGCCGCCGCGCGCAAAGGGCTCGAAGATGCGCTCGATCTCGTCGGCCGTGAGGCCGGGCCCCGTGTCCTGCACGTCGATGCGCGCGATCTCGCGGGCGTAGCGCACACGCAAGGTCACCCGCCCCTGCGCGGTGAACTTGACGGCATTGCCCAGCAGGTTGATGAGGATCTGGCGCAGGCGCTTCTCGTCCGCACGCACCACCTCGGGGATCACGCCCTGCACGTCGAACTGGAAGGCCAGGCCCTTGGCCGCGGCCTGCAGCTCGAACAGGCTGGCCATCTCGTGCAGACCGTCGGCAAAGCGCATGGGCGTGACGTCGAGCGTGAGCTTGCCCGACTCGATGCGCGCGATGTCCAGCGTGCCCTCGATCAGCGACAGCAGGTGCTCGCCACCGCGGCGGATCACGTGCACGGCCTGCTTGCGGTGTGGCGGCACGCCAGAGTCTTCGCCCATGAGCTGGGCGTAGCCCAGGATGGAGTTGAGCGGCGTGCGGATCTCGTGGCTGATGGCGCTGATGTAGCGGCTCTTGGCCTGGTTGGCCTGGTCGGCCGCGCGCTTGGCTTCCTCGGCCACCTGGCGCGCCTGCTCGGCCACGCTGCGGGCATTCTGCAGGGCCTCGTCGGTCTGGCGGTGCAGCTCGATTTCGCGCACCAGCAGGCCGGTCTGGCGGTTCGATTCTTCCTGCGCCACCTGGCGGCTCTTGTGCGCCAGCACCAGCCACCAGGCCACGATGCCGGAGATGACCAGGAGCGCCAGGTAGGCCTTGAGCAGGCCCGAGCGCAGGGCCACCTCGGGCGCAGCCTGCACCTCGGTATCCGTGAGGGCCTGGCCGATGGTGTTGAGCTCCTGGTGGTACAGCAGGCCCATGACGGAGGCCAGCAATGGCGCGATCACCAGCATGAGTAGCAGGAAGTGGCCCAGGCCCGTGTCCAGGTAGCGCCAGATGGCGCGTGGCAGCACCCAGCGCAGGGCCGAAGACCATTGCACCGCCATGCTGGCGTGGGGCTTGCACAGGTCGCCGCAGCGCGCATCGAGCGTGCAGCACAGCGAACAGATGCCGCCGCCGTAGGCGGGGCACTGGGCCATGTCAGGCGCTTCGTACTCGCGCTCGCAGATGACGCAGCGCTGTACCGAAAAGCGGGTATAGGTGCCCAGGTCGGCAGCGACCTGGCCGCTCACCGGCCCGTGCATGGGCACGGCCGGCGGCTCGGGCTGGCGCGCAATGTAGTAACGCCCGCGCGTGGCCCATGCGATGAGGGGCGCGGTGGCAAACGCCACGGCCATGGCGATCACGGCCGAGAAGGCCTGCGGCAGCGGGCCGAAGAAACCCAGGTGCGCACTGATGGAGACCACCGACGCCAGTGCCATCGAGCCCACGCCCACGGGGTTGATGTCGTAGAGGTGGGCGCGCTTGAACTCGATGCCCTTGGGCGACAGGCCCAGGGGTTTGTTGATGACCAGGTCGGCCACCACCGACATGATCCAGGCGATGGCGATGTTGGAGTACAGGCCCAGCACCTCGCCCATGGCGCGGAAGACATTCATCTCCATCAGCATGAAGGCGATGAGGGTGTTGAACACCACCCACACCACGCGCCCCGGGTGGCTGTGGGTGAGGCGCGAGAAGAAGTTGGACCAGGCCAGCGAACCCGCGTAGGCGTTGGTCACGTTGATCTTCATCTGCGACACCACCACGAAAAGCGCCGTGGCCGCCACCGCCCAGCCGTAGTGCGGGAACACGTATTCATAGGCCACCAGGTACATCTGGTTGGGGTCCACGGCGCGGTCGGCCGGCACCATGTGGGTCAGGGCCAGGTAGGCCAGCAGCGCCCCGCCCAGCATCTTGAGCACCCCGAGCACCACCCAGCCCGGCCCGCCCGCGAGCACGCCCAGCCACCAGCGCCCGCGCGTGGCCGGCGTGCTGGCGGGCATGAAGCGCAGGTAGTCGGCCTGCTCACCCATCTGGGTAATCAGCGCAATGCCCACCGTGAGCGCCGCACCAAACAAGGGCAGTTGAAACGATGCACCGCGCCCAGACTCACCACCGTAGTGCGCAATGCCCGCGAATGCACCAGGATCGTGCATCACCACATAGGCAAAGGGCACGACCAGCATCACCAGCCACAGCGGCTGGCTCCAGACCTGCAGCCGGCTGATGGCCGACACGCCATGCGTGACCAGCGGAATCACCACGATGGCGCAGATCAGGTAGCCCCAGGTGGGTGGTATGTCGAGCGCCAGCTCCAGCGCATAGGCCATGACGGCCGCCTCCAGCGCGAAGAAGATGAAGGTGAAGGAGGCGTAGATCAGCGAAGTGAGCGTGGAGCCGATGTAGCCGAAGCCCGCGCCGCGCGTGAGCAGGTCCATGTCCACCCCGTAGCGCGCGGCGTACACGCTGATGGGCAGGCCCGCCAGGAAAATGATGAGCCCCGTGGCCACGATGGCCCAGAAGGCGTTGATGAAACCGTACTGCACCAGCAGCGTGGCGCCCACGGCCTCCAGGATCAGGAACGAGGCCGCGCCGAAGGCCGTGTTGGCCACGCGCCATTCGGACCACTTGCGAAAGCGCTGGGGCGTGTAGCGCAGCGCGTAGTCTTCCATGGTCTCGGTGGCCACCCAGCTGTTGTAGTCACGCCGGACCTTGACGACCTGCTGCGGGGCCTGGGCATCCGCGCCCATGTCCACACCGCCTTGTGCAGGGGCGCCCGCGTCGGGCGGGGCGATGGCGGCGGTGGAGGGGGGCATGGGCGTCAGGGGGCGGGGCGGCAGTCCCCGTGGTGGTGCAGTTTCCATGCCACGGCCGGGGCATGGATGCGCCAATCGACGTATGGCCGGCACGCCGCTTGCTCACTATGATGGTGCAGACAGGGGCGACCCTCGCCCGCGCGTGCCGCGCCAGACCGCCCTCCCCGATCACCTCATCTCCAAGACCATGGAACTCACCCCCCGCGAAAAAGACAAGCTGCTGATCTTCACGGCGGCCCTGCTGGCCGAGCGCCGCAAGGCCCGGGGCCTGAAACTCAACTACCCCGAGGCCATGGCCCTGATCAGCGCCGCCGTGATGGAAGGCGCGCGCGACGGCAAGACCGTGGCCCAGCTCATGAGCGAGGGGCGCACCGTGCTCACGCGCGCCGACGTGATGGAGGGCATCCCCGAGATGATCCCCGACATCCAGGTCGAGGCCACCTTTCCCGATGGCACCAAGCTCGTGACCGTCCACCAACCCATCGTCTGAATTTTCTTCCTGGAGATCCCATCCATGCGCGCATCCCGCACCCTTGCCTTCCTCGCCCTGGCCACGCTGGCCGCTGCCGCCAGTGCCCACACCGATGGCGTGGCGCACTCGCACCATGATTTCTTCAGCGGCCTGACCCACCCCCTGTTCGGCCTGGACCACCTGGCCGCCATGGTGGCCGTGGGCCTGTGGAGCGCCTTGTCGGCACGCCGTGCCGGGCCCGAACTGCTGTGGGGCCCGGTGGGCTTTGCCAGCCTGCTGATGGTGGGCGCGGTGATGGGCCTGCAGGGCATCGCCATCCCGGCCGTGGAGCCGATGATCGCCGCCTCGCTGCTGGCCACGGGCCTGCTGGTGGTATCGCGCCTGCATGTGCCGGGCATCGTGGCGGCATTGGGCGTGGGTGTGTTCGCGCTGTTCCATGGCCTGGCCCATGGCTACGAACTGGCCGGCAGCGACAGCGCCTGGCAGACCCTGGCCGGCATGCTGTGCGCCACGGTGCTGCTGCACTGCGCCGGCCTGGCCGCCGGCTGGGCGCTGCGCCACCGCACGGTTTGGCTGACGCGCGCGGCCGGAGCCGGCGTGGCCGCCTTCGGCGGCGCCATGCTCATGCAGCTGGCATAACCCCCCTGACAAGGACACGCCACCATGATCCCAGGCGAACTGTTGATCGACGCGGGCGAGCATGCCCTGAACCCCGGGCGCCGCACGCTGACGCTGGTGGTGCGCAATACGGCGGACCGCCCCATCCAGGTGGGCTCGCACTACCACTTTGCCGAGACCAATGGCGCGCTGGGCTTCGACCGCGAGGCCGCGCGCGGCATGCGGCTGAACATCGCCTCGGGCACGGCCGTGCGTTTCGAGCCCGGGCAGGAACGTACCGTGGAACTGGTGGACTATGCGGGCGACCGCACGGTCTACGGCTTTCGCGGCCTGGTGCAGGGCGCGCTGTGATGCGGCACCCTGCCCTTTTTTCTTCTTCCCCCGTCGCTATCCCTTCGAGCCCCCTGCCGGGCACCAGCAAAAGGTTTTGAACCATGGCAACCATTGGACGACGCGCCTATGCGGAGATGTTCGGCCCCACCGTGGGCGACCGCGTGCGCCTGGCGGACACCGGCCTGATCGCCGAGGTGGAGGCGGACTACACCCTGCGTGCCGGCGGCTACGGTGAAGAGGTCAAGTTCGGCGGCGGCAAGACCATCCGCGACGGCATGGCGCAGAGCCAGCGCACGCGCGATGCGGGCGCCGTGGACACGGTGCTGACCAATGCCCTGGTCATCGACCATTCGGGCATCTACAAGGCCGACATCGGCCTCAAGGGCGGGCGCATCGTGGCCATCGGCAAGGCCGGCAACCCCGATACGCAGAGCGGCGTAGACATCATCATCGGCGCAGGCACCGAGGTCATCAGCTGCGAGGGCAACATCGTCACCGCGGGCGGCATCGACAGCCACATCCACTTCATCTGCCCGCAGCAGATCGAGGAGGCGCTGGCCTCGGGCGTGACCACCATGCTGGGCGGCGGCACGGGCCCGGCCACGGGGACGCTGGCCACCACCAGCACCTCGGGCAGTTGGAACATGGAGCGCATGCTGCAGGCGGCCGATGCCTTCCCGATGAACCTGGGTTTCCTGGGCAAGGGCAATGCCAGCCTGCCGGGGCCGCTGCGCGAGCAGATCGAGGCCGGGGCCATTGGCCTCAAGCTCCACGAGGACTGGGGCACCACGCCCGCAGCCATCAGCAACTGCCTGGACGTGGCCGAGGAGACGGACACCCAGGTCGCCATCCACAGCGACACGCTCAATGAATCGGGCTTTGTCGAGAACACCATTGCCGCCGTGGGCGGGCGCGGCATCTGCGCCTTCCACACCGAGGGTGCAGGCGGCGGCCATGCGCCGGACATCTTGCGCGTGGTGGGCGAGGCGAACTTCCTGCCCTCGTCCACCAACCCCACCATGCCCTACACGGTGAACACGCTGGACGAGCATGTGGACATGCTCATGGTGTGCCACCACCTCGATGCCGGCATTGCCGAAGACCTGGCCTTTGCCGAAAGCCGCATCCGCAAGGAGACCATTGCGGCCGAGGACATCCTGCACGACCTGGGCGCCATCAGCATGATGAGCAGCGACAGCCAGGCCATGGGCCGCGTGGGCGAGGTCATCCTGCGCACCTGGCAGACGGCGCACAAGATGAAGGCCCAGCGCGGCACGCTGGAAGGCGACAGCGCCCGCAACGACAACACGCGCATCAAGCGCTATGTGGCCAAGTACACCATCAACCCGGCCATCGCGCACGGCATCAGCCACGAAGTGGGCTCGATCGAGGTGGGCAAATGGGCCGACCTGGTGATCTGGAAGCCGGCCTTCTTCGGCGTGAAGCCGGCCCTCATTCTCAAGGGCGGCTTCATCGCCATGGCGGCCATGGGCGACCCCAACGCCTCCATCCCCACGCCGCAGCCGGTGCACTACCGGCCCATGTTCGGCGCCTTTGGCGGCGCCATTGCGCGCGGCTCGCTGACCTTCGTGTCGCAGGCGGGACTCAACGCCGGCATTGGCGAGCGCTTCGGTCTGGCCAAGAACCTGGTCGCGGTGCGCAACATCCGCGGCGTGCGCAAGGAGCACATGGTGCACAACAGCTACACCCCGCGCATGGAGGTGGACGCACAGACCTATACCGTGCGCGCCGATGGCCAGTTGCTCACCTGCGAGCCCGCCACCGAGTTGCCCATGGCGCAGCGATACTTCCTGTTCTGACCAAAGACCGAACCAGGAGCCCCACCCATGCTGCCCGAAACCCATTTGCTGCTGGCCTTTGCCGGTGCCAGCCTGGTGCTGGCGCTCACCCCCGGGCCGGCGGTGGTCTACATCGTGGCGCGCACGGTGGCGCAGGGGCGTGCCTGCGGCCTGGCATCGGTGCTGGGCGTGGCGCTGGGCAACCTGGGCAACGCCGTCGGTGCGGCCCTGGGCCTGGCGGCGCTGTTCGCCGTGTCGTCGGCAGCCTTCACCGTGGTGAAGTGGGCGGGCGCTGCCTATCTTGTCTACCTGGGCCTGCGCATGTGGTTCACGCGCCCGACCGAGGCCAGCAACGGCGGCGCGGCCGCAGCGCGCCAGCCCCTGGCCCGCGTGTTCCGCGACGGCTTTGTGGTGGCCCTGCTCAACCCCAAGACCAGCCTGTTCTTCGCCGCCTTCCTGCCGCAGTTCATGGATGCACAGGGCAGCGCGCTGGCGCAGACCCTGGCGCTGGGTTGCACCTTTGTGGCCATAGCAGCATGCACCGATCTTTTCTATGTGCTGGCCGCCAGCCTGGTGGCGCCCCGCCTGGGCCAGGCCACGCGCCATGCGGTGTGGGGCAACCGCCTGGCCGGCACCTCCTTCATCGGCCTGGGCGTGCTCACGGCCATGGGCTCGCGCCCCACCACGCGCTGAGCGAGCCCGCATTCTTCTCTACCGTATTCGCACCCATGATTTCCGTCGGAAAAATCCTTGCGCAAGGCCATGGCCTGGCGCACGTGCTGCTCAAGCGCGCCACCACCGTTGAACTCGACTGGGACGTGCGCCAGAAAAGCCGCTTCTCGGCCACCGACTCCAGCGGCCGCACGCTGGGCGTGTTCCTGCCGCGCGGCACCGTGGTGCGCGGCGGCGATGTGCTGGTGGCCGAAGACGGCTCGCTGGTGCGCGTGCTGGCCGCGCCGCAGGCGGTGCTCTACATCACCCACTGCAAGAACCACGGCACGCCGTTCGACCTGGTGCGTGCCGCCTACCACCTGGGCAACCGCCATGTGCCCATCGAGCTGCAGCCCGACCACCTGAAGATCGAACCCGACCATGTGCTGGCCGACATGCTGCGCGCCATGCACCTGATCGTGCAGTCCCGCGACATGGCCTTCGAGCCCGAGGGCGGCGCCTATGCCGCCGGGCATGGCGGCGGGCATGGCCACCACCATGGTCACGAGCACCACCATGACGATCATGGGCACGGCCATTCCCATGGTGGCCACGATCACGATCACGGGCACTCGCACGATGACCATGGTCACGGCGACCACGGCCACAAGCATGCGCACTGACGGCGCTGCACCGGGGCACCTCCAGCCATGATGATGCGCGAGCCCCCGGCCCCGACGGCCCTGCCCGCGGCCAGCCTGCTGCAGCTGATCTGGCTCGCATCGCCCGCGCTGCCCGTGGGCGGGTTCTCGTATTCCGAAGGGCTGGAGAGTGCCATCGAAAGCGCCGGTGTCGGCTCCGAGGCCGCCGTGGCCGCCTGGCTGCTGGACCAGCTGCACATCACCCAGGCGCGCGGCGACCTGGCCGTGGTGGCCCAGGCCGTGGGCGCCTGGCGCCAGGGCGACATGGAGCATGTGAAGAGCCTCAACGACTGGGTGCTGCACACGCGCGAGACCAGCGAGCTGCGCCTGCAGACCGAGCAGATGGGCCGCTCGCTCGCCGACTGGCTGCGCAACCAGCACCAGGGCGATGCGGCGCGCATGCCGGCCGTGCAGGCCCTGGCCGCGCTGCCGCCCACCTACCCCGTGGCCTTTGCGCTGGCCGCATCCACCACCGAAGCATCGGTCTACGATGTGCTTCTGGCCTTTGCCTTCGGCTGGGCCGAGAACATGGTGCAGGCCGCGCTCAAGTCCATGGCCCTGGGCCAGAGCGCGGGCCAGCGCATCCTGGCCAAGCTCGCCCAGGCCATCCCCGAAGCCGCCACCTATGCACTGGCGCTGCCCGATGGCGAGCGCCAGGCCTTTTCGCCCATGCTGGCCATTCTCTCGGCCCGGCACGAAACCCAATACTCACGCCTCTTCAGATCATGACGACGACCACGACCAGCCCCCTGCACCACGTCCCCAACCGCACCAAGCACCTGCCCCCGCTGCGCGTGGGCATCGGCGGCCCCGTGGGCTCGGGCAAGACCACCCTGCTCGAAATGCTGTGCAAGGCCATGCGCGACGACTACGACCTGATCGCCATCACCAACGACATCTACACCAAGGAAGACCAGCGCCTGCTCACCGTGAGCGGCGCCCTGCCGGCCGAGCGCATCCTGGGCGTGGAGACCGGCGGCTGCCCGCACACGGCGATCCGTGAGGACGCCTCGATCAACCTCGAAGCCATCGACCGCATGCTGGGCCAGTTCCCCAATGCCGACGTGGTGTTCGTGGAGAGCGGCGGCGACAACCTGGCCGCCACCTTCAGCCCCGAGCTGTCGGACCTGACCATCTACGTGATCGACGTCGCTGCGGGCGAGAAGATCCCGCGCAAAGGCGGCCCCGGCATCACCAAGAGCGACCTGTTCATCATCAACAAGACCGACCTGGCCACCCACGTGGGCGCCAATTTGGACATCATGGAGTCAGACACCGTGCGCATGCGCACCACGCCGCAGGGCCTGCGCCCTTTTGTGATGACCAACCTGAAGACCTTGGCCGGTTTGAACGAAGTGGTGCGCTTCATCGAGACCAAGGGCATGCTGACCAAAGCAGCCGCGGCAGCCGGCTAGAATACGCGCCTTCCCTCCCGGAGACTTGGGTGAGCGGTTTAAACCAGCAGTCTTGAAAACTGCCGACGGGCAACCGTCCGTGAGTTCGAATCTCACAGTCTCCGCCAGAACATCCATGAACAAGCGCCTTTCGGGGCGCTTTTTGTTTTGCCCGTCCCTACAGCAGTTGGGTATCGGCGAGCGTCCTATTCGACATAGGACAGCGGCAGCGCCGTCGTGAACTTCAGCTCTTCCATCGCAAAGCTGGACGACACATCGAACAGCTGGGTACCGGCGATCAGGCGCTTGTACACCTTGCCATAGGCAGCAATGTCGGGCACCACGACGCGCAGCAGGTAGTCCACGTCACCGCTCATGCGGTAGAACTCCACCACTTCGGGAATGGCCTGGACCGTGGCGCGAAAGTGCTCGAACCACTCCTCGGTGTGCGTGCTCGTGCGCACCGACACGAACACCGTGACCCCTACGTTCACCTTGGCTGCGTCGACCAGGGCGACATGGCGGGTGATCACCCCCATCTCCTTGAGGCGCTGGACGCGCCGCCAGCAGGGGGTGGCCGAGAGGCCCACGCGGGCCGCCATGTCCGCGATGGGGGTCTCGGCATCGATCTGGAGAATCTCTATCAATTTGCAATCAATAGAATCCAATTTTACTTTTGCCATGATTTTGGGATTTTTATTCCAATTTTACGGCTGATCCCTGGAAAGATTGCAAGTCCTTGCTGTGGTGACCCGTCGAGAATTGGGCGCCATGGAAGAAATCTATCTCGACGCCAACGCCACGACACCGGTACTCCCTCAAGCGCGCCAGGCGGCCATGGCGGTGATGGGCGACGCCTTTGGCAACCCCAGCAGCATCCATGGCAGTGGCCTGAAGGCGCGGGCGCTCATGGAGCAGGTGCGCGACCGCGCCCGCCGCTTGCTGGGTGCGGCCGGTGGCCAACTGTGTTTCACCAGTGGCGCCACCGAAGGCATACAGACCGCCGTGCTGTCGGCCCTGACCGAACTGCGCCGCCGGCGCGATGCCGGCGAAACCCAACAACCCCTGCTGCTGCTCTATGGGGCCACCGAGCACAAGGCGGTGCCGGAGGCACTCCGGCACTGGAATGACCTGCTGGGCCTGCACTGGCCGGTTCGCGCCATTCCGGTGGACCACCAGGGGCGGCACGACCTGGCCTGGCTGCGCCAGCAGGCGCCGCAGGCCGGGCTGGTGTGCACGATGGCAGCCAACAACGAGACGGGTGTGGTCAGTGACCTCGACGGCATCCACGCGGCGCTGGCGGACAGCAGCGCGCTGTGGCTGGTCGACAGCGTGCAGGCCCTGGGCAAATTGCCGCTGCATCTGGCCGAGCGCCGCATCGACTACGCGCCCTTTTCCGGGCACAAGCTCTATGCGCCCAAGGGCATCGGCATGCTGTACGTGCGCGAGGGCGCACCCTTCACCCCGCTGATGACCGGGGGCGGGCAGGAAGGCGCGCTGCGCGCCGGCACCGAGAACATCGCAGGCATTGCCGCACTGGGCGAGGTGCTGCAGGCCCTGGAAGCAGGAGACACCTTCGCGAACCAGGAGACGCTGCTGGCGCACCGCGAGCGCCTGGCGCGGGCGTTGACCGACGCCTTCCCCGGGCTGGTGTTCAATGCCCCGCCATCGCTGTGCCTGCCGACGACGCTGAACTTTGCCGTGCCCGGCCTCGCTTCCAGGCTGCTGCTGGACCTGTTCGATGCCGCTGGCCTGCGTGTCAGCGGTGGCTCGGCCTGCAGTGCGGCCAAGGCCCAGCCCAGCTACGTGCTGGAGGCCATGAACCTGCCCGCCTGGCAGAGTTCGGCAGCGGTGCGCCTGTCCTTCGGCGCGGCCGACTCTTCCGAACTCATCGAGCGTGCCTGTGCGCGCATCCGGGCCTGCGGCGAGTCGCTGCGCGCCCATGGTCTGACGGCCCGTGCCCCCGCCGGCAACACCACGCCGACCGGTTTGGTGACCCGCTTCGTGGTTGATGGCGCCTGCTGCTACCTGGTGGCCGATGCGGCCCGCCGGCACTGCGTGCTCATCGATCCCCTGCCCGCACATAGCGAACAGATCACGCAGTGGCAGCGCCGCCACCACCACACCCTGGTTGCCGTGCTGGCAACCACCCACCGCACCGAACATGCCGCAACGGTGGCCACCCTGAGCGCCGCCTTCCCGGAGTCCATGCAGGCCTTGGGTCCCGCCGAACCCCTGGGGTGGCCGCAGGGCGCGCAGCAAATCGAGATGGGTCAGCACCGCATCACGCGGCTGGCTCCCCCGGGGGGCAGCACCGATACAGGCGCCTATGTCCTGCACGCGCCTGACCAAGGCCAACTGGCCTTTGTGGGCGCCTCCGCCATGGCAGGCGTGGGCTCCATGCACTGGCTGACCCTGGCCTTGGCACCCCATGCGCTACTGTTGCCCGGCCACGACGACGCACAGCACTTCGCCTGGACCCTGGGCCAACCATCGCGCCCTAAGGCGCTGCATGCCGAGCCGGAGGCCCTGACCCTGTCCCGCGATCGCTTGCACCTGCAGTTCTCGACGTCCCCGGCCCCGCTGCTGGTCGATGTGCGCGAGCCCTACGAGCACGCGCTGGGCGGCAGACCCGACCTGGGGCAAGGCGTCCACCCGAACAATGTGCAGTCGGTGCCCCTGGGCAGCCTGCTCAATGCCCTGCCCGCCTGGCTGAAGCTGGAGGCCGGTACGCCCGTGCTGTTCTACTGCCGCAGCGGCAACCGCAGCGCGCAGGCGGCACGTGCATTGCGCCGCCTGGGCCATGCCAACGCCTGGAGCCTGGAGGGCGGCCTGGCGCTCTGGGCGGCACAGGCAACACCAGCGACCCTGGCCCGCTGAACGGGACGCAAGGACCAGGGCGCCCATTCCACCGGACTGCGCGCCCCGATTTGCGCATGGGCTTTCTGGACGTGGCTCGCAGATAAAATCGTTCATGCATCCAGGTTCCTGCGACCACGGTCTCCGCCAGTGGCAGGAACCCCAGGCGCCCTCTGAGGGCGCTTTTTTCTGGATACCCCTGCCGCTGCACCCATGACCGCAAGCCCCGATTCAAGCCCACTTCGCAAACCCATTCTCATCGTTGCCGCCGGCAAGACCTTCGCCGACATCCGTGAGGCCCAGGGCGATTTCGACGACTGGATTGCCGCCGGCCTGGGCAATGCACTGCCCCTGCAGCGCATCGATGCGCAGCAGAAGGCGGCCGGCCTTCCCGATCCGTCCGAGCTGTCGGCCGTGGTGGTCAGTGGCTCGCATGCCATGGTGTCGCACTGCGAGCCCTGGAGCGAGCAATTGGCGCTGTGGATGCGCCGCTGTGTCGAGGCGCAGGTGCCGGTGCTGGGCATCTGCTACGGGCACCAGTTGCTGGCGCATGCCTTCGGCGGGCAGGTGGACGACCTGCCGGGCGGGCCGGAGGTGGGCACACACACCGTGCGGCTGATGGCCGAGGCAGGGCAGGATGCATTGCTCGCCGGGCTGCCGGACCAGTTCCCCGCGCAGCTCGTGCACTACCAGTCGGTGCTGCGCCTGCCGGGGGGCGCCGTGCTGCTGGCGCGCAGCGACATGGAGCCCCACCAGGCATTCCGGGTGGGCGGCTGCGGCTGGGGCGTGCAGTTCCACCCGGAATTTTCGGCGCAGGCGATGCAGGCGTATGTGGACTATGTCGACGAGGCGCGGGGGGCCCATGTCAGCGCAACACCTGGCGCGGGCAGCGTGCTCAGCCGGTTCGCGGCGATGGTGGCGGCGGCGCGCAACTGAGCGCTGTTTTCTGTGGTGCGCCTACCAGGGCACCATGATGGCGATCAGCAGAAAACCCACCACGACGGCGATGATGGCGACCGTGCGGCCGGTGGCAGACCGGTTGCGGCCCGAAGAGTGGGGCACCGGGCCAGAGGAAGAAGAGGATGAAGACGAGGTGGGCTGGGACATGGTGGACTCTTGAAGCAAAGGGGATGTTCCAACCTTAGCCCCGGCATTGCACGGGGGGCGTAAGACAAAGCTGAGTCTGGTTGCCGCTGGTGGACGCGTGCTGCGGACTCAGGCCGCGCTGGTACCAGGCACGACAACCCATACACAGGTGCCGCCCCCAGCGGCAGGTGCCACCCGCAGCAGGCCACCAACCTTTCCCACACGTTCCTGCATGCCGGGCAGCCCTGCCCCTACCGTTTGGCGTCCCGCTGCCTGGCTAGCGTGTAGTCCGCGGCCGTTGTCGCTCACCTGCAGGCACCATGAACGGGCTTCCGGGAGGTAGCGCACACTCACCAGCACTTGGCTGGCCCTGGAATGCTGCAATACATTGCTGAGGGCTTCCTGGACGATGGCGATGAGCTGCGCGGTAACCTGCGGGCGGATGGGGGTGGTGCCTTCGGGTATCTGTACGTCCCACTGCATTTCGATACCACGCTGTTCGAGCACACGCTGCATGCGGTGCCTCAGCCGCGCCAGACGATCAGCGAAAAGTTCCCCCGCACCATCCATGGAGTCCACGATCAGGCGCAGGTCCAGCATGCACTGTTCGAGAACGGAGAGCACATCATGGTCCAGCGCGGGCCGTGAATCGAGGAGCGCCATGGCGACTACCAGCTGAGATCCAAGCTTGTCATGCAGGTCCCTGGCGATGCGCTTGCGCTCCGCACTCACTTCAGCGCTGGGACGAAAGCCCAGCCGTGGACGCCACTGCAGCGCACGCGGCAATTGCATGACCAGCAGGGCCCCCAACGCGAGCGAGAAAGCAAGCACCGCCAGCATCAACCACCCCCTTGCAGGCAGGCTGGTCGACCAGCTCTGCTGAAAGAGCACAACGTTCAACCCAAGCTGCAGGAGCCATATGCCGATGCAAGTGACAGCAACCCACGGCGGACGGGTACGAAACACAGCTCGGCTCCGCTGGATCGGATGCAATGTGCGCTGCCCGAGATGGCGCAAGCGCGTTCTAGAACAAGCCCCTGAGCGACGCGAACCGCACGGCCTGGGCCCGGGTGCGCACCTGCAGTTTGCGGTAGATGTTGCGCAGATGGGTGTTCACCGTCATGCCGCTGATCAGCAGGCGAGAACCCACTTCGGTGCTCGTGTAACCGCTGGCCACCATGCGCAGAATTTCCTTTTCGCGCACGGACAGCCGGTCGGCCTCATCTGGCTCACGGCGCTTGGATTGCGCGGAGTTTGTCCGGTCAAACCGCTGCAGCAGCCGACGCGCCAGATTCGGGGTGATGGATGCTCCTCCATTGGCCACTTGGAGCACTGCCTGCGAGTAGTTGCCAAACCAGGAGTTCTTGCCGATATAACCAGTGGCCCCCAGTTCGAAGGCACGCATCACCTGGTCGTCATTCTCCATGACGGAGACAACGACCACCTGTGCAGAAGGGCGCACCGGCTTGATGAACTCCAGCAACTCGAACGCGTCGCCATCGCCCAGATTCAGATCGACGAGGAGTACGTCGAATTCATGCAGCTTGATAGCCTTGCGGCCCTCGCGGACGCTACCTGCCTGGGCAATCAGCAGGGTGCGCGGATCGGCCATCAACTGCTGCGCAATGACAAACCGGATATGTGGGTCGTCGTCCACCAGCAGCACCCGCACGGGACTCGCCTCCTGGCCCATGAGGAATGCAGGCCACACAGAAGGAGGATTGTTATAGCTTGAAAACTGGCCCGGGGGTTCCACGCAAACAGCGGCTCCGTTTGCAGCTAGAACCGGCTTTGCAAGCGCATCGGCTTGCCAGTTGTCATTCATTTGTGATTCTCCTCGGTGACCTGACTCGCATTGACGAAGGTCCCATCTGCACAGTCAAGGCCACCTAGTGTCCTGTGCGTTGTGTCACGTATGTTCACATCAGCATATGCATGCATCGGTGCGGTACCCAACACAGTGCAACAAAATACTTCCACAAATTCAATTTAATTCAATAGTTACTATAGTTTCAATTTGTTACTACCTATTTTTATTGAGTCTTCAGATGTAACCACAGCGCGCAAGTCCACGCTAGGCATGGGCGCAGGAGAAAACAAGCCCTGCAGTGCTCCCTCGTATGCGGTAGCCAAAGCAACGTATTAGCAAGGGGGGCGGCCCGGAACACACTGAAACCAGACAGCGCAGACCGGCTACCGCACCATCGGGCAGCCCGCCCGGTACGCACTGTCCAACCCTGCAGCGCAGATCTCCTGTGACGCAGCCAGTGTCGACACCTACCGAAAGATATGTCATGAAAACCCTTGCTTTCTTCGCTCTCAGTTTCATCGCCTCCACCGCCATGGCCACCGGCCCTGTGTCTTCAACTCCGGACATCACCATCAGCGGCAACTCCACCCAGACGGCTTCGCTGACCTCGATGGCCGTGCATAACAACTCGACGGGCTCCAAGAGCGAGGCCTTCCAGAACATGGCCACCAACACGGGCAACGTCACCATTGGCGGCAATTCCACCCAGACCGTCACCGGCCGCGGCGGCAGCGTGACCAACACGGCAAGCGGAAGCGAAGCCTATGCAAGCCAGAACCTCTCGACCAATTTGGGTGAAGTCACCATCAGCGGCAACTCGCGCCAGACCACCACGCTCGTGAATGCGACGCTCACCAATCTGTCCAGCGGCAGCAACAGCAAGGCCGTGCAGAACATCGCCACGAACAACGCCTGCTTCACCTGCCAGCCTACTCGCAGCGGCAGCAACTACTGATTTCACGGGACCTGGCAGCGAATGCAGCTGACAGGTCCTTGGCAAACCGGAGACGGGAGATCCACCGATGCCCGGATTTCGCTACCGGGGCGCGCACGGGCATGGCTGTGGCCAGCAGTTCACGCCCCCAGCCCCCACTCCAGGAGATGTTCCATGACCACACGTTTGCATGCGCACCGCGCAGCACTGGTGCTTACCATCGCATCCGCCGCGGGATCGGCGTGGCCGCAGGTTCCCGGTGAAGACCCTGTCGTTCTCTCCAAGAAGCTCATCGTGCAGATGCAGCCCACCGGCCCGGTTTCGCCTTCCATCGGCCTGGACAACAACGGTGCCACGCCTTCATGGCTGCGGGCACGCATCGCGCGTTACGAAGCCAAGGCATTCTCCCAGGACACAACAGGCGTGCTGACCAACAACGACGTCGTCACCACGGCCACCGCGCAGGGCATGCAAAAGACCTGCGTTCAGGAGGTGGGCAGCAACACACTATCCAGCAGTACGACCGGCGCGGCCCGCTATGGCCCCAACCAGGGCCCCCAAGTGGTGGTGCTGCGCGGTGATCTCGTCAATATCTGCAAGTGAATGGTTGGCTGCGGTGCCAGCGACAGGAAGAAGAACATGCCGTCCAACCTACCGAGCGTCGCAGCACAGGCCCATTGCGTTCGCCACGATGGTACACAGAGCGCGCTGTGCGCGCTGCTGGTGCTGACGCTGCTGGCAGGCTGCGCCGTGCCCATGGATCCGCGCAAGGACCGCGATTTTCTGAGCTATGCGTCAGTGGCAGACAGGCCTGCCGTGCGCCCTACGCGCTCGCTGTCGAGCTTTTCCGATTCGCTCCTCTGCATGGACCACATGCTGCGCGACGCGCAAATGCCCACCACCTTGATCACGAGCAAGCAGATACCGGATTACTCCGCGCGGGTGGCCGTCGCGACCAAGGACATGGTGATCACCGCTCTCTCGCAGATGTCGCGGCTGAGCAATGCATTTCGCTTCGTGGACTACGAGGTGGACATCGCGCGCCAGGACACAGTGCAGAACCTCACCACCATCCTGCTCAACAACAACCAGATGCAATTGCAGCGGCCCGCGTTGTACCTGTCGGGCGCCATCGCCTTCGTGGACCAGAACGTCATCAACAACCGTGCCGATGCCGGGGTCTCCGGGCCACGCCTGGACTTCGGGTACAGCCAAAGCCGCAACGCCACCATCATCGCCCTGGAGATGCATCTGGGTGACTTTCGCACCCGCACGCTGATACCCGGACTCGACTCCGCCAACGAGGTCATCGTGGGAACGGGCGGACAAGGCATTGACCTGGCGGGGCGCATTGGCACCTATGGCGTGCAATTCAACGTGGGGCGCGACTACACGCAGGGCTCCGGCAGCGCAGTGCGCACACTGGTGGACCTGGCCACCATCGAGCTCATCGGCAAGTGGGCCCGCGTGCCCTACTGGCAATGCCTGACGCTGGAGCAAAACCACCCCGACTTCCAGCGGCAACTGCGCGATTGGTTCGACGAGGGCGCACCCTCGGTGCGCATTCAGCTCATCGCACGCTCCCTGACAAGCCAGGGCTACTTGCCGCCGGGGTCCGAGCCGCTCGCCGGCGACGGCGCAGCGCTGCGCGCCGCGCTGGCACGTTTTCAAGCAGACAACGGTATGGTGGTCACGGGAGTGGTGGACTTTCCCACCTACGAACGCGCACTGCGCAACTTCGTGCGCCTGTCCGCCGACGGCACGCTGGCGCGCATCGGCTGGGACAGCATGCATGCAGGGCCCGTGGCGGTAAGCGAGGCGCGCGCGCCCACGGCGGGCCTGGGCCGGGCCGCAGCGCCACCCGTCGATGCCTCGTCGGTGATGGCGCCCGCCCCCATTGCCGCGCCGACATATGGCGGACCGCCCCCCGCCCGCACCATCGACCTGCAAATCGAGAACGTGCTGCTGGAGCGAACGGCCTTCGAGGTGGGCGAGCAGATCTTCCTGTCCGCCACAGTATCGCGCGCCTCCTACCTGCAGTGCTACCTGGCAGATGCCACGGGCACCATCATCCGCCTTCTGCCCAACAAGGCCAACAGCACCGGTTGGGTGACCGCAAGCCAGGCCATCCGCATTCCCGACTGGATGAGCCCCAACCCCGGTTTCATCATGGACGCCGCCAGCCCAGGCACAGAGGGAGTGGCCTGCTTCGCCACCGACGAGGACAGCACCGCCCACCTGCCAGAAGACCTGCGCGGCCCGCCCCTGAAGCCCTTGAAGAATTACAAGACGCTTGAAAAACTCAACGAGGCCTTCGCCGACGCGTGGGGCGCAGAGGGGTATACCGGCAACGCGGTGTACTGGAGGGTCATTCCCCGCATGGCCGCACCTGTCGCCGGAGCTCCGGCAGCCCCTTCCCCGCGCAAGTAGAGCGCCTGCCCAGGATCTCCCGATGGCCTCAACGCTTTCCCTGAGTGCCCTGCTCGCCCCCTTGCAACGGCGTGGCACAAGCCATGTGCAGCCCATGAACAGGCCCTGGTCAGTTCGAGGTGCCGCGGCCAGTGCCTTGGCATGGTGGCTTGTCCTGGTTCCCGCAGCCATCGTGCAGGCATCCGTGCGCGCACTTCCAGCGCCACAGGCAGAACCTATCGAGCGGGCGTTGCTGAACCCCGCATCACCCTATGTGCCAGGCCCCGACAGCCCGGCCCTGGAGAAGAGATTGCAAATACTGCGCACCATCGCACAGCGAGAGGTTCTGCCGCCCCGCAGACAGCAGCTTCCCAGGTTGCGCAAACCGACCGCCGATCCGAACCCGCCCGATGCGGCCTGGCTACTGGGCCTGCTGGCGTTGCACGGCCTGGCCATGCCGGCAGACCCCGCACAGGCACAGCACTGGTTCGAGCGTGCACAACTGCTGGGCCACCCTCTGGCGCCTGCAGGCATGGCTTGGTGCCAGATCAGCGGCTGCGTTGCCAGCCCCAACCCCGCCACGGCAATGCACTGGATTGCCCTGCTGCGCCGCGCCGAACCAGGGCTGGCCAAGTACCTGGAGTGGCACGCTGCCAAGGTCCTGGCGCCACTGGCCGAACCCACAGCACCAGGCCCCGCACTGCGCGAACCCAGCGCGGCGGCGAGGCGCACACCGCGCCCATCGCCACCCACTGGGTTGACGACGTTGCTTGCAGAGGCCGGACGGGCCGGCAATTCCCAGGCACAGAACGAACTGGGGCTGGAATACCTTGCATCGGGCAACCTGGAGCAGGCACTTGTGCAGTTCCAGGCCGCCGCCGCCCGTTCGGAGACCGCATCCGCCAACGCCAACCTGCTGGCAAGCCGCATGGACAGCAGCACGAAAGCGCGCTCGCGTATGCCGCGCAACAGCACCGGGGATGGATACCAGGACGCGCGCCGCTACCACCTGGGTGATGGCGTGCCGGCCAACTACACCGAAGCCATTCGTCTGTACCAGATCGCAGCGGCGCGTGGCGATCCACGGTCGCGCAGGATGCTGGAGCTGATCTTCTCCCGTCCGACACCCGGCGGCGCAATCGACATTACGTGGATGCAGCAACTGGCCAACATCGGCATGGCCACCGAAGTACGCCAGGGCGCCATCACTCCCGTGGGGCCGTCAGGCTGGCAGCGCGATCCCAGCCCCCTGTACGCACTGGTGCCAGATGAATGGCACATTCCATACCGAGCCACGGTCCGGTGATGCACTGTGGTCAACAGCCGTGCGCTGCGCCACCGAGTGGTGCCGGCTACGACCCGCCCCACCGCGTGCCTGCCCCATGGAGGGCTCAATAGGTGACCGTGACCTGCAGGGTGTCGGTGTACATGCCCGCGGGCAGGGCGACCGGGGTCGATTTGTTGATCTGGCCGTGGATGGGCAGCGAGAACGCTGCGCCGCTGGCCGGCACATTGATTCCGGTAACGGCCGAGCCGGCAGGATAGGGCTGGGTGTGCCCGGCATCGCGGTACAGCTCGTAGGGGATGTAGGCGGCGGTGCTGCCGTGGCGCATGGCGCGCGAGCCGGTGCCGATGCCCGTGCCCTGGCCTGCGTAGGCACCGGGGCCGACCTGGATGCTGATGCCCAGCACCTCGGGCGAGCAGACCAGTTGCGTAGGACCGGAGATGCCCTCGGCGCCCGAGGGCGTGGCGGTGACGGTGCCCGTGAACGTGCCAGGGCGGGTGCCGAAATCCAGGGTGCCGAAGTTCAGGCCCGCCGAGGCGCCCGAGCTGCCAGCGACCATGCAGCCGGCCGTGAGCTGCATCTGCGCCTGCAGGGTGCCGCTCAGCGTGCCCGCCGCCACCGGCCCGGCTGCCAGGCAGCCGGCCAGTGCTAGGCCTGTTGCCAGCCACCGTTGGCGGCCGGTCCATGGTTGTCGTTTGCCCGCGCGCATCGCGTTCACCTCAAAATATTCCCAGAAATCTTGCCTGCAGGGTGGATGGCTGCGGCCACCTTCGGCCACACCCTGTACCCCATCCCAAGCCCTCATGCACTGAACAACGGTGCCTGGAGCTCGACCTGCGCAAATCGTATCATTTTGTAAACAAAATATGTAGAGGGTTCTCCTCAGATGGCGGTCTGGTCGAGTTCCCGCACACCTCACCAGTCCAATCCGCCCGCGGGACAATGGCGGTACGTTTGCCCTCCATGACCCCCCAGACCCTGCTCACCGCGCTGCTCCCCCTGATGGCCGATCTGGCACAGGACCTGCCCGAGGCCGAGCGCCACCGGCGCCTGCTGGAAGCCCTGCGCGTGCTGCTGCCCTGCGACGCCACGGCCCTGCTGCGGCTCGACGGCGAATGGCTGGTGCCGCTGGCCGTCAACGGCCTGTCGCGCGACACCATGGGTCGGCGCTTTCTCGTGGCCGAGCATCCGCGCTTCGCCCAGTTGCTGGCCGCCCCCGGCCCGGTGCGCTTTGCCGCCGATGGCGGCCTGCCCGACCCCTTCGACGGGCTGGTGGAGGGCGTGCAGGGCCACCTGCCGGTGCACGACTGCATGGGTTGTGCGCTGCAGGTGGACGGCCGGCCCTGGGGCCTGGTCACCCTGGACGCGCTGGAGCTGGGCCGTTTCTCGCGCGTGGCACTGACCACGCTGCAGGCCTTTGCCAGCCTGGCGGCCGCCAGCGTGGCCGTGGCCACACGCATGCACGGCCTGGCCGCACAGGCAGAGGACGAGCGCCAGCGCGCCGACACCTATGCCACCCAGGCAGCCGTGGCACGCAGCGGCCCGCGCCAGCTCATCGGCCACGGTGCGGCGCACAAGCGCCTGCTCCAGGAGATCGCGCTGGCCGGCCCCACCGAGCTGTGCGTGCTGATCCAGGGCGAGACCGGCACCGGCAAGGAGCTGGTGGCCCAGGCGCTGCACGCTGCATCGCCACGTGCCAGGAAGCCCATGGTCAGCATCAACTGCGCGGCCCTGCCCGACAGCCTGGTGGAGAGCGAACTCTTCGGCCATGTGCGCGGCGCCTTCACGGGCGCGGTGGGCGAGCGGCGCGGCAAGTTCGAGCTGGCCGATGGCGGCACCCTGTTCCTGGACGAAGTGGCCGAGCTGCCCCTGCCCGTGCAGGCCAAGCTGCTGCGCGTGCTGCAAAGCGGCCAGCTGCAGCGCCTGGGCTCGGACCGCGAACACCGGGTGGATGTGCGCGTGATCGCCGCCACCAACCGCGACCTGGCGCGCGAGGTGCGCGAGGGCCGCATGCGCGCCGACTTCTACCACCGCCTGAGCGTGTACCCGCTGCAGGTGCCGCCGCTGCGCGAGCGCGGGCGCGATGTGCTGCCCATCGGCGGCTTTTTCCTGGAGGAGGCGCGCTCACGCATGGGCCTGGGCGGTGTGCGCCTGGACGCCGCCGCGCAGGCCGCGCTGCTGGCCTACGGATGGCCCGGCAATGTGCGCGAGCTGGAGCACCTGCTGGGCCGCAGCGTGGTCAAGGCACTGGGCCGGCATGCGCAGCGCCCGCGCATCCTCACCCTGTCGGCCGAGGACCTGGGCCTCGGCAACGTCGGCGCGGCCACGGCCGCCACTGCCCCCGCCGCAGAGCCCGCCGTGCCGGCCGGCCAGCTGGGCCTGCGCGATGCGGTGGACCAGCTGGAGCGGCGCATGGTGCTCGATGCGCTGGCGCAGCACGGCCAGCAATGGGCGCCCGCTGCACGGGCCTTGCGCGTCGACCCCGCCAACCTGGCGCGCATGGCCAGGCGCCTGGGCATAGCGCGGGTGCCCTCCTGAGCGCGCCTTATTCCAGCGCCGAAGCCGGCCCGAAGAACTCGAAGCGCGACTGCGCATCGGGCACGCCCCAGTCGCGCAGGCCGCGGCGCACCTGCTGCATGAAGGGCTTGGGCCCAAGGAAATAGGCGTCCACGTCGCGCGTGCCGCCGGGCAGCCAGCGCTGCAGCAGGTCGAGGCCGAGGCGGCCCACGGCGTGCGGCAGGCCGGGCGCGCCCTGGGTCACCTCGTCGTAGCAGTAGTAGCGCTGCAGCAGCCCCGGGTGGCGCGCGGCGGCCGCGTCGATGTGCTCGCGAAAGGCGTGCACCGCGCCGTTGCGCGCGCAGTGGATGAAGGTCACCGGCCGCTCGGCGGCCAGCGCCTGTTCCAGCAGGGCCAGCGTGGGCGTGATGCCCACGCCGCCGCTGATCAGCACCACCGGGCGCTCGCCCTCGGCCAGCACGAAGCCGCCCGACGGGGGCAGCAGCTGCAGGGTGTAGCCCTCGTGCACCGCGTCGTGCAGGTGGTTCGATGCCACGCCACCGGGCTCGCGCTTGACGCTGATGCGGTAGCTCTGCCCATTGGGCACGGCAGACAGCGAGTAGTTGCGACGGATGTCCTTGCCCTCAACCACCAGGCACAGACCGATGTACTGGCCCGGCGCAAAGTCCATGAGCGCGCCGCCATCGGCCGGCACCAGATGGAAGGAGGTGATCTCCGCGCTCTCGCGCACCTTGCGCTGCACCGTGAAGGCGCGCTGCCCGCGCCAGCCACCGGGTGCTGCGGCCTGCGCGTCGTAGCGTGCGCGCTCGGCCCCGATCAGGATGTTGGCCAGTTGCCCGTAGGCGGCCGTCCAGGCGTCCATCACCGCGTCGGTCGCAACCTCGGCGCCCAGCACGTCGCGGATGGCGCGCAGCAGGCAGCGGCCGACGATGGGGTAGTGCTCGGGCAGCACCTGCAGCGCCACATGCTTGTTCACGATCTGCGTGGCCAGCGGGCCCATGGCTTCCAGGCGATCGATGTGCTTGGCGTACATCAGCACCCCATTGGCCAGCGCGCGCGGCTGGTCACCCTTGGCCTGGTGGGTCTCGTTGAAGAAGGGCCGCACCTCGGGGTGTTCGGCCAGCAGCATCTTGTAGAAGTAGGTCGTGAGCGCCTCGCCCCCTTGTTCGAGCAGGGGCACGGTGGAGGAGACGATGGCGCGTTGGGAGTCGGTGAGCATTGCAGGGGGCACAGGGGTCGAGTGGATGAGGCCCTGATCATTGCAACAGCCATGCCGGTCCCCAGGGCCTTTGCAATCAATGACTTGCGTCAATACAACGTCATAACGACTTCTCTTGAAAGAAAGTCTTTTTGACAGCCAAAAGTCAAAACGACTTGCATCCGTGGACCGTGAATCCCCTGCAGGCCCTGGGATTTCCCGCACTGAATCTATGCTCGCGGCATGCAAGCCACCCCCGACATCGCCCACCAACTCACCCAGGTACGCAGCTTGCTGGCACAGCACCTGGGTGATGGCCTGCTCGCCATCCACCTCTACGGTTCTGCGGTGGACGGTAGCCTCCAGCCGCGCAGCGACATCGACCTCATGGTGACCGTGGCCGCGCCGCTGGCCGAAGCTGTGCGGCAGGCGCTGATGCGCGAGCTGCTGGCCCACTCGGCTCCGCCCGGTAACCCCGGCGCACTGCGGGCGCTGGAGGTCACGGTGCTCGCGCTCGGAGAGGTGCAGCCCTGGCGCTACCCAGCGCGGCGCGAGATGCAGTTTGGCGAATGGCTGCGCGAGGACATCGTGGCCGGCCGCTTCGAGCCCGCCATGGCAGACCCCGACCTGGCCATCCTGCTCACCAAGCTGCGGCAGCACAGCCTGTCATTGCTGGGGCCGCCCGCCGTGGAACTGTTCGCCCCGGTGCCCGCCCGCGACTTCCGGCAGGCGCTGGCCGACACCATCGCGCAGTGGAATGCGCCACCCGACTGGCAAGGCGAAGAGGCTCCCATCCTGCTGGCGCTGGCGCGCATCTGGTACAGCGCCAGCACTGGCGCGATCGCCTCGAAGCACGCAGCCGCCGCCTGGGCGGCCGAGCGCATGCCGGTGGAGCACGCCGCCACCCTGCAGCGCGCGGCGCAGGCCTACCTGGTTGGTGAGGACGATGGGCTCGCCGCCATGCCCGGCGCGGTGGCCGCCACCATCCACTGGTGCAAGCAGCGCATCGCGCCGCTGGTTGCATCGGCTCAGGACTGAGCCGGACCTTCGCGCCAGCGCAGCGCCTCGATCACCAGGGCCAGCGCGGGCGCGATCTGCCGCCGGTTGGCGTAGTACAGGTGGTAGGGCGAGAAGCTCGGCCACCAGTCCTGCAGCACCGGTACCAGCCGGCCCTGCTCGGCATGCGGCTGCACCAGCTCCAGGGGCACGTAGCAGAAGCCCAGGCCGTCAAGCGCGGCCTGCAGCATCAGCGGCGTGGTGTTGAACACGGTTTGCCCCTGCACGCGCACGGCCAGGCTCTGCCCATCTTTCTCGAAGTCCCAGGCATACAGGCCGCCGTGGGTGGGCAGGCGCAGGTTCACGCACTGGTGGCCGGTCAGGTCGTGCGGGGTGGCAGGCAGCGCCCTGCCTGCCAGGTAGGCCGGCGATGCGGCCACCGCCATGCGCAGCGGGGGACCGATGCGCACGGCTACCATGTCCTTGTCCACCCGGTCGCCCACGCGCACGCCGGCATCGAAGCGCTGCGAGGCGATGTCGGTGAAGGCGTAGTCCACGCTGAACTCGATGCGGATGTCGGGGTACTCCTTGAGCAGCGGGCGCAGGCGCGGCCAGAGCACGGTGGCGATGGCATGGTCGTGCGCGGTGATGCGCACGGTGCCCGCCGGCTTGTCGCGCAGGGCACTGAGCGCGCCCAGCTCGGCCTCGATCTCCTGCAGGCGCGGTGCCAGCGTGGCCAGCAGGCGGGCCCCGGCCTCGGTGGTGGAAACGCTGCGCGTGGTGCGGGTGAGCAGGCGCACGCCCAGGCGCGCCTCCAGCGCCAGCATGGCGTGGCTCAGGGCCGAGCGCGACAGGCCCAGCTGCGCCGCGGCCCGGGTGAAGCTGCGCTCGCGCGCCACCACGACAAAGGCCTGCAGGTCGTTGAGGTTTTCTCGGGACATTGGTGAACCCATTGCACAGGTGTGTGCCGATTTTCCCATCTTCTCAACCAAAGCAGCGCTGCCTACAGTTGCTGCACCACCCTGCTTCCTCCCCAATCTTCCATGCACACCACCCTCATGCAAACCGCCGTGGCACTGGCCGTGGCCCAGGCCGGCAGCGCCATGGCCGCGGACAGCACGGCTGCGGCAACCAGCGCCCAGCAGATCACGCGCGCAGGCACCCAGGCTTCGGCCGCGGGGCCCGAGACCTTCTTCACCGGCCGCGTGCGGGTCGATCCCGTCTGGCCCGCCGACAAAGGCATCAGCGCCTCGGGCGCCCACGTCACCTTCGAGCCCGGGGCCCGCTCCGCCTGGCACACGCACCCCGCAGGCCAGCGGCTGGTGGTGGTGTCGGGTGTGGGCCGCACCCAGCAGTGGGGCCAGCCGGTGCAGGAGATCCGCCCCGGCGACGTGGTCTGGTGCCCGCCAGGGGTCAAGCACTGGCATGGCGCCGCACCCGGCACCGCCATGACCCACCTGGCCGTGACCGGCACGGTGGATGGCAAGAACGTTGAATGGATGGAGAAAGTCAGCGATGAACAGTACAACGCACGTTGAACGCCGAACCGCCATGGCCGCTGGCCTGGTGGCGGCACTGTCGATGGCGGCGGCCCCGGCTTTGGCTGCGGATGCCCCACCCGCGGCAGACAGCCCCCTCACGCCGCGCCAGCAGGCCATCGTGCCCATTGCGGCGTTTGCGGCGGCGGGCGACATCGCGCGCCTGTCCACGGCACTGGGCCAGGGCCTGGATGCCGGGCTCACGGTGAGCGATGTGCGCGAGGTGCTGGTGCAGCTGTATGCCTACGCGGGCTTTCCACGCAGCCTGAACGCGCTGGGCGAGTTCATGAAGGTGCTGGAGGCACGCCGCCAGCGCGGCATCCAGGACGCGCCGGGCCGAGCCCCGGGCCGCCCCATCCCCCAGGGCGATGCCCTGCTGGCGGCCGGCACGGCCAACCAGACCCGCCTGTCGGGCGCGCCCGTCAAAGGCCCGCTGTTCGACTTCGCGCCCGCCATCGACACCTACCTCAAGACCCATTTGTTCGGCGACATCTTCGAGCGCGACAACCTGGATTGGCAGAGCCGGGAAATCGCCACGGTGGGCATGCTCTCGGCCCTGCCGGGGGCTGAATCGCAGCTGCAGTCGCACATGCGCATCAGCATGAACGTGGGCCTGGCGCCTGGCCAACTGCGGCAACTGGTGCAGGTGCTGGGCGAGCGCGTGGATGCCGCGCATGCGGCACGCGCCGACGCGGCACTGGCGCGGGCCCTGGCAGCGCGAACGGGCTAGAACCGCTGTTGCGTTTCATGAGCCGGGCTCATGAAGGCATGCGCGGCAGGGGGCCCTGAACGGCCCGCCAAGTCCTTACGATGGCTTGCCCAGGGCGCCACGCGCCCTTCGTTCAACACCACGCAAGACCCATCCCATGCAAACCATTGGCTATGCCGCCGACGGCGCGAGCGCGCCGCTCAAGCCCTATTCCTTCCAGCGCCGGGGCCTGCGCCCTGACGATGTGGCGATGGAGATCCTGTACAGCGGGGTCTGCCATTCCGACCTGCACCAGGCCCGCAACGACTGGAGTGAATGGGGCCCCACCCGCTACCCCGTGGTGCCGGGGCACGAGATCATCGGCCGCGTCACCGCGGTGGGCAGCGCCGTCACCCGCCACCGTGTGGGTGACGCAGTGGCCGTGGGCTGCATGGTCGATTCCTGCCTGGCCTGCGACCAGTGCCGGGCCGGCGAAGAGCAGTTCTGCCGCGAGGGCATGACGGCCACCTACAACGGCCGCGACCGCGTCACCGGCGACACCACCTACGGGGGCTATTCCAAGCACCTGGTGGTGCGCCAGGAGTTCGCGCTCTCGGTCCCCGATGGGCTGGACCTGGCCCGCGCCGCGCCGCTGCTGTGCGCGGGCATCACCACCTACTCGCCGCTACGCACCTGGGGCGTGGGCCCCGGCAGCCGCGTGGCCGTGGTGGGCCTGGGCGGGCTGGGGCACATGGCCGTCAAGCTGGCGGCCGGCCTGGGCGCGCAGGTCACGGTGATCAGCCGCAGCGCACGCAATGCCGCCGAAGCCAAGGCCCTGGGTGCGGAGAGCGTGCTGGTGTCCGGCGACAGCGCCGCAATGGCGGCCCAGGCCTCGGTGTTCGACCTCATCATCGACACCATCCCGGTGCAGCACGACGTGACACCCTACATGCACCTGCTGGACGTGGACGGCACCCTGGTGCTGGTGGGCCAGATCGGCGCGCTCGACCCCACGACCTCGGCCCCCATGGTGTTCGGGCGCCGGCGCATCGCGGGCTCGCCCATCGGCGGCATTGCGCAGACGCAGGAGATGCTCGATTTCTGTGGGCGCAAGAACATCCTGCCCGAGTGCGAAGTCATCCGCATGGACCAGATCAACGAGGCCTTCGAGCGCATGCAGCGCTCGGACGTGCGCTACCGCTTCGTGATCGACATGGCCTCGCTGTCCGTGCCCGCCTGAACCCGCCAGCTCCTGGGCCCTGCTTGGGGGCGGGTGTCCATCATGGGACTGGTGCCTCCGTCCCTTTACCATGGGGGCGGCCGTCGCCTATGGAACCCCGATGCGCGAAAACCTGCAGGACCTGTTCTACCTCACCGTGGTCGCCCGCGAGCGCAGCTTCACGCGCGCCGCGGCCCGGCTGGGGTTGTCGCAGTCGGCGCTGAGCCACGCCATCCGCGGGCTGGAAACGCGCATGGGCGTGCGCCTGCTGACGCGCACCACGCGCAGCGTGGCGCCTACCGAGGCGGGCGAGCGGCTGCTGCGCACCATCGCACCGCGCCTGGAGGAGATCGACGCCGAGGTGAAGGCCGTGGGTGAGCTGCGCGACAAGCCCGCGGGCACCATCCGCATCACCGCCATCGACTTCGCCATCGACCACTACATCTGGCCGCGGCTGGCCAAGATCCTGCCGCTGTACCCGGACCTCCGGGTGGAGCTCATCGTCGACTACGGGCTGAGCGACATCGTGGCCGACCGGTTCGACATCGGCGTGCGCCACGGCGACCAGGTGGCCATGGACATGGTGGCCGTGCGCATCAGCCCCGATGTGGAGATGTGCATCGTCGGCCACCCGGACTACCTGCGCGGGCGCCAATTGCCCAAGGTGCCGCGGGACCTGCTCTCGCACAACTGCATCACCTTGCGCCTGACCTCCAGCGGCGGCATCTACGCCTGGGAGCTGGAGAGGGGCAAGCGCAAGGTGCAGGCCCGCGTCGACGGGCGCACCACCTTCAACGGCGTCTACCAGATGGTCCACGCCGCCCTGCATGGCGCCGGGCTGGCCTTCGCCCCCAGGGAACTGGTGCAACCCCACCTGGAGAGTGGGCGCCTGGTGTCGGTGATGGAAGACTGGTGCCCCGTGTTCCCGGGCCTGCATGCCTACTACCCCAACCGGCGCGCCTCGTCGAAGGCGCTCAGCGTGGTGGTGGACGCGCTGCGCCTGCCCGGCCGCTGAGCATGCCGCCACCGTCCACAGCCGCCGTGGATGACCCTGTGGACAACACCGCGGGATACGGCGCAAAGCCAATGCGGGCGCGGGCTGCGACACGGTGCCTGCCATTTGAGCAATGCACCGAGCCAAGGGTGCAAGTGGCTCCGGGCGCGCACGCCGCGAGTCCACAGACAGCGTGGAATACCCTGTGGACAAGCACTTGGCATGTGGGCCGACACCAGCACTGGCGCGGCTTGCAACGCGGTGCCCGCGATTTCATCAGCCACGCGCGCACCAGCCCCCAGGATCCACCGCGCACTGCGCCTGCACCCTGCCCGACCGGGAAGGGCGTATAGTCCACAGCCGGCGTGGATGACCCTGTGGAAAACCCCGGGGCATATGGCCCAAACCCACAGCCCGCGCGGCCTGCAGCGCGGTGCCTGCGATTTCATCACCATGCCACACTCCTGTGCAATGCAGAGGCACGGCGCCACCACCGTGGGCCCAGGGCGTGTCATCACCCATTGCACTCCCGCGCTGGCCCCGGCATGCGGATGGATGCGCGAAGCGCGGCTTGCCCATGGTGGACCATGGGCAAGCCGTGCGACAAAGCAGACGCCGAGTGACGACATGCACCCAGTCCACAGCCACCGTGGAACACCCTGTGGAAAAGCCCTGGGCATGTGCGCCAAAGCCAATGCTGGCGCGGTCTGCAGCGCGATGCCCAAGATTTCATCAACCTGTCATGTCCGGTATTCCGCGAGTCCACAGCCACGGTGGAATACCCTGTGGACAATCGCTTGGCATGTGCGGCCAGGCCAATGCCGGCGCGGCTTGCGACGCAGTGCCTGCGATTTGCCCAACCCGGCAGCCCCGCCGCCTGCCGACGCTGCGCACATGCCCTGGCACATCCGTCGCACCTGTGCGCCGCGCCTGCGGGAGCGGGAGTCCACAGCCACCGTGGAAGACCCTGTGGACAAGCCCTTGGCATGTGCGCCAAAGCCAATGCCGGCGCGGCTTGCAACGCGGTGCCCGCAATTTGATCAGGTCTGCGGCGGCACCAGTTGCCGTGCCTGATCGACCCGGCGCTTGTGGGCAACGGCCGGGCATTGACGGCAGTAGGAAGCGTCCCCCCACGTGGATCCCGAACCCATCGCCTTTCTGCGCTCGTTGTAGCCCGTCCACAGCAGCGGTGGATGACCCTGTGGACAACACCTGTGCATCCGGGCCAAAGCCAGTCCTGGTGCGGGCTGCAGCACGGTGCCTGCGATTTCATCAGGCGAGCTCCCAGGCCGCACGCCCGAACTCGGGACTACACTGCCGGCTGGAGGTGTGCCATGGAATCACATTCGTCGCCTGGAGCCGGTGGAGGCTCTTTCCTGATGGGCACGGCCCGGACCGCGCTCGGGGTGTTCATCGGCGGCCTTGCGGCCCTGTTCGTGCACGATGCCCTCGTTGGCCAGCGCCCCCCGGCTCCGCCGCCAGCCATGGCACCGGCAGCGACGCCCCCACGGCCCGTGGGCGATGACAGCGGCAGCAGCACGCAGCAGACCCCGCCGCAGCCCGCAGTTGTCCAGGCGCCGCCGCCAGAGCCAGCGCCGCCAGCCGCGCCCCCTGTGCCGCCACCACCCGCACCGCCGCGGGCCGAGGCCCCAGCCCCTACGGCCCAGCCCCCGCAAGCCATGCAGGAGCCCCAGGGCCAGAAGCAGCAGGCCGACGACGACCTCAAGAAAGCCCAGGCCCTGGCCGCGCGGCTGGAGGCCGAGCGCCAGCAGCGCCGGGCCGACGCCTGGGCCCGCTACTTCCAGCCCAGCCCGGTGTGCCGTGCCGACCCGACCACGCGCCCCTGCGCCGACGCCCACCTGGCGGCGCGCAAGCGCTTCGACGCACAGTACGTGGACCGCTGACAGCACGCCGCGCACCGCCCCCGCCATGCCCATGAACAGCCAGTTGCGCTTTGTGATGCACCCGCAGGACGAGCGCGAATTCGCGGCCCAGGTCCTGGCTGATCCTGCGGTGTGCCTGATCGACGGACCGCGTTGGAAGACGGCCCAGCCAGAGACCTTCCGCACCCTCGACGCCATCCGCGGCAGCTACTGCATCCTCTGGTCGCGCGAAGACCGGCCCACGCTGCAGGCGCGCTACATCGCCCCCTGCGATGACTGGTACTGCGAGTCCGAAGGAGCGACCATCCAGTTCCTGCGTTCGGAGGCCGTTGCCGAGGGCGTGCTGACCGAAGGGCGCATCGCCGTGGGCACGCGCGATGCCAGCCCCGACGAAGCGCGGGGGGTGGAAAAACGCTACAAGACCCTGGGCCGCTTCATCCGCAAGCACTACACCAACGCGGTGGTGTGCTGGTGCAACCCCAGCCTGCCCTTCGGCCCGGCCGTGCCGGGGCGCTCAGCCAACCCCGGCACGCCCGACGCGCAGGTCTGGGTGGGCCCGCATGCACTGCAATGGCTGCGCGCGGACATGCAGCGGCGCAGTGTCAAGCCGTCCCGCAATGCGCTGGTGGAGGCGCGGCTGGCTGACAGCTTTTCCATGGCTGCCTGAACCGCCCTCCCCGATACCGTTACGGCCGCGTGCGCGCCGGCACGCGCGTTTCCAGCGCACCGGGCACATAGGTGGGCGCAAAGCTGCAGCCCGCGCCGAAACGCGCTTCCAGCGACGTGCAGCGCTGGGCCACGCTGGTCGGCGTGGGCTTGGTGCGGGTCTCGACCCAGTCGAGCAGCGAGGTCACCAGGGCCGGGTAGGTCGGGTCGCTGATGTAGCTGTGCGTGCCGGTGTTCACGAAGGTCTGCACCAGGCGGTCGCCGCTGCCGCCGCGGTCCATCACGGTCTTGAAGTGGGCATCGAGTTCGACGAAGGCCGTGGGGTCGCTGATCCACTTGGTGGTGAGCACCGGCACGGGGATGGTGCCCTTGGGGTCGGTGTCGTCGCCGAAGCGCTGCACGGCGACCGGGTCGGCGCGGTAGCGCAGCACGCCGGCGTTCAAGGCCGCGTCGTCGGCCGACCCGCTGTAGACCACGCCGGTGTTGCCGAAGGGGCTGGCGCCGCCGGTGCGCTTGGCCGTCACGTCCTGGAAGTGGTAGGTGCCCCAGCTCAGGTGGGCCGAGATGGCGCTGGCGGGGATCTTCACCACCTTCTCGATGGTCTCGACCTTGCGCTGCTGCTCGGGCGTGCGCTGGGCGGCGGTCTTGTCCAGGCCCAGGCATTCGTTGGCACGGGCGTTGAAGTCGTCGCGCGCCAGGGTCAAGCTGGCCGGCAGGCCGAGGTTGAGCGCATAGCTCGCTTCGGTGGGCCGCGGGTGGTTGTTGCACAGGTACTGGTAGACCACGCGCAGGTCCAGGCGGAAATCGTAGGAGCGCGTGCCACCGGCCAGCACGCCGCTGGTGAGCAGCACGGCGTCGTACGGCTGCGAGCCCACGGTCTGCGCCGTGAACATCTCGGCGGCCTTGGCCGCCACGCCCGCGCCCCACGACTGCCCGTGCAGCACGGTGCGCTTGGGGACCGCCACATGCTCGTTAAAGATGCGGCGCAGGCGCTCGGTGTCCTCGGCCGCTGCGCGCACTTCGACGCCGCCCTGGCGGAAGGTCGAGCCCGCCCAGGCATAGCCGGCCTTGACCATGATGGCCCAGCGCACCAGGTCTTCCTGAGCGCGTTCGGCCGTGGGGGCGGCCAGGTCGGGCCCGCCATGGGCGTGCAGGATCAGGTTGCCGCTCCAGTCCTTGGGCGTCGCGATGAGGTAGTAGGCGCCAGCCGAGTCGCGCCCGCCCAGGCAGGTGGCGGTGGTAGGCAGCTCGGCCGGGCAGGCCACGGCGACGGGCTTGGCCTCGGGCGGGTAGGAGGGGCCGTCGCTGCCGCCGCAGGCGGACAGCAGGCTGATGGCCGACAGGGTGGACAGGACGGACAGGGTCGACGAAGCGACCGGGCTGCGCGAGCCGGTGGTGGAACGCATGGATGTGTCTCCGGTTGTTGTTGTGGCAAAAGCGTGCTCCTCTGCGCGATGCACAGGCGGGCGAGAAGCCCGCCACAGGGAAACCGACGAGGCCGGCCGCAGGGAACAGGGCGTATCCTAGGAGCGTAGACTGCACATGCCAAACACCTGAATAATCTCTAGTCCATACGTTATGAATATCGAGTTTCGGCACCTGCGCTACTTTGTCGCCGTCGCGGATGCCCGGCACATCACGCGTGCCGCGGAGCGCCTGGGCATGCAGCAGCCCCCGCTGAGCCAGCAGATCAAGGGGCTGGAGGTGGAGCTTGGCGTGCCGCTGTTCCTGCGCCACCCCAAGGGTGTGACGCTGACCGATGCCGGCCAGCTCTTCTATGCCGAGGCCACGCGCCTGCTGCGCGACTGCGCAGCCATGCAGGAGCGCATGCTGGCCTTTGCCGACGGCAGCCAAGGCATGCTTTCCATCGGTTTCACCAGTTCGTCGGCGGCGCACGACTTCACGCCCGAGGCCCTGCGCGTGTGCCGCGCCACCTACCCCGGCATCCAGCTGGTGGTGAGCGAGAACAACGCCGCCGAAATCACCGACGCGGTGGCCTCCTCGCGCCTGCACTGCGGCTTTCTGCGCGTGCCCGTGGCCTGGCCCAAGGGCGTGGTGCTCAAGACCCTGCTGCAGGAGCCCGCCGTGCTGGCCATGCCGCGCGACCACCCGCTGGCGCAGGTGCCCGTGGGCAAGAAGCAGGGCGCCGTGCAGCTCAAGGAGCTGCAAGGGGAGAAGTTCATCTTCGTGCGCAAGCCCGGCGCACCGGGCCTGTATGCCAACCTGCTGGAGCTGTGCACGCGCGAGGGCGTGGCCATCAACGTGGTCTCGGAGGTGGACCGCATGATGACCAACCTGAACCTGGTGGCCGCCGGCGCGGGTATCTCGGTGGTGCCTTCGTCCATGCAGGGCACGCACCACAACGCCATCGTCTACCGGCCGCTGGCACGGTCGGTGAAGCTGGGTGCGCCACTGACCCTGGCCTACCGCAAGAGCGACTGCCATGGCCCCACAGGGGCTTTTGTGGAACTGGTCACGAAGATTGCGGCCGAAAGGGCCCGTGGTGCCACTGCAAGCGCCTGAGTCCGCATTCCCCTCCCCTGCTGCCCTGCCGCGCCGGCGCCTGCTGCGCTGGGCCACGGGAGGTGCCGCCCTGGTGGCGGGCATGCCGGCCGCGCAGGCCGCGGCACCAAATGCACGGTGGCCCAGCCGGCCCATTCGCCTGATCGTGGTGTACCCACCCGGGGGCGTGAGCGATGCGACCGCGCGTGCACTGGCACAACCGCTGGCGCAGGCGCTGGAGGTGCCCGTGCTGGTGGACAACCGTGCCGGAGCCGGCGGCGCCGTGGGCATCGACCTGCTGGCCCGCGCCGCGCCCGATGGGCACACGCTGGCGTTCTCGGCCATCACCCCGCTTACCCTCCAGCCTCTGCTGGTGCCGGGGGCGCGCGATCTGCTCGCACAGGTCACCCCCATCGTGGGCATCATGCACACACCGGTGCTGGTCATCGGCACGCCGGCCCTGGGGCCACGCTCGTTCACCGACATGATCGCCTGGGCCCATGCGCGGCCCGGCGCCGTGCGCTGGGCCAGCTCGGGCGTGGCGACCACGGGGCACATGGTGCTGGCGCAGACGCGGCTGCACAGCGGTGCCGACATCACCCACGTGCCCTACCAGGGCGGCGGTGCACAGCTCAACGATGCGCTGAGCGGCCAGTTCGAGGTGCTCTCCACCAATGTCGCGGCACAGCAGCTCGAGTACGTGGCAGCCGGCCGCCTGCGCGCGCTGGCCGTGGGCGCCCCCGCGCGTCTGGCGGACCTGCGCGAGGTGCCCACGCTGGCCGAACTGGGCTACCCCCGGGCCAACCTGAGCTCGCTGTTCGGCCTGTTCGCGCCCGCGCGCACGCCGGCGGCCGTGGTGCAGGGCCTGAACGAGGCGGTCAACCGCATCCTGGGGGTGGGAGGGCTGGCGGCCTCGCTGCGCGACAAGCATGTGCTGCCGGCGGGCGGCACGGTGGCGGCCTTCGCGCAGCAGATCGCGGCCGACCGGCAGGGCAACGAAGCCCTGGTGCGACGGGGCGGCGCCGTGCTGCGCTGAGCCTCGGCGTCCATGCCCGTTGGCGGTGGTGCTGCTACTGCCGGATGCGCCCGGTCGCACTCACGATGGACAGCTCCACGAAGCGCGAGCCCCCGCGCTGGCCGGGGCGGTAGCCCACGGTGTAGCCGCCCAGGTCCAGGCTGTCGATGCTGTCCAGGGCCGCGGCCAGGTTCTCGCGCGTGGGCCGGGCGCCGGCGCGGCGCGCGGCCTCGGCAATCACCTTGGCGGCGATGTAGCCCTCCATCATGGCGTAGCTCACGGGCACTTCGGGGTCACCGCTCTTGGCCTGCACCTCGCGGAACTCCTTGCTCAGCTTGCTCGATGCGCGGTAGGGGTTGGGCGTGACCTGGGCAATGGAGATGCCCTGCATGTGCTCTTCGGCCAGGCGCTTGGCCAACTGCTCCAGGTCCACGTCGGACGAAGCGAACAGCCGTGCCGTGCCGCCTTCCAGGCGGTACTTCTCGATGAAGGCCGAGGCCGCGGCGCCGCTGGTGATGAGGATGATGGCCTGGGGCTTGGCCGCCTGCAGCAGCTTGTTGGCGTTCTCCATGCGCAGGGTGTCCATCTCGTAGGACCCCTTGGCCATGAGGCTGCCGCCATTCTTCTTCACGGCCTCTTCGGCGCTGGCCACCAGCGTCGCAGCATCGGGACCTTCCTCGTACAGCAGGCCGAGCTTGGTGATGCCCACGGTGGCCAGGTGCTCGGCGATCTTGCCGATTTCGTCGCGCAGCCCGGCGCGCACGTTGTAGAGCAGGGGCGAGTCGGGCTGGAAGGTGCTGCTGCGGTAGCCCACCAGGGCGATCTTCTCCCTGGCCAGCAGGCCCGACTTCTGCAGCGCGGCCAGGTTGCTGGCGCCCATGTAGCCGGCCAGCAGCAGCGGGCGCTGCTCGGCCAGCAGTTGCTGGGTGGCGGCCAGGGTCTGGTCGGCGCGACCGGTATCGTCCTTGCGCGCCAGCACCAGGGTGTTGCCGTTGATGCCTCCAGCCTTGTTGACATGGTTGAAGTACATCTGCATGCCCGCCGAGTAGCCCCGCCCGTCGCTGGCCTTGAGGCCCGACAGCGGCGCCACCTGACCGACCACGATAGGGGCCGCCTGCGCCGTTCCCAGCAGGGCCAGCAAGGCGCCGGCCCAGAGAACGGGGCTCAAAATCCAGGGGCGAACAGGGGTCGCAGCGGCGCTCGGGTTCATGGGTCTCCTCGGGTCTTTGTCGTGGTGGGTGCACCGGAGCCTTCGCGGCCGGTGACCGAGCGCGTTTATACCAGCACTGGCGCCAGGGTGACAGCCTTCTGTCAGCTTCGATCGGGGCAGAAACTGGCCGTACGGTCTTGCGCTGCTGCCCGGAGAGTGCAACCATGGTGGCCTGTTCCCGGGGGAATACCATGAAGAAACTGCTCTTGTTGCTGTGGACCTTGGTGGTATTGCACGGTGCGCTGGCGCAGGCCGGCGAAGCACCAGATCTCGATGCGGTGCAGCTGCCCCCCATCGCGCGGCCAGCAGCCAGCCCCTCCGCCAAGGGGACCAGCCAGGCCTTGGTGGTCGAGCCCACCTACTTCTACACCTACCTGCTGAGCACCAGCACGGGCAACACTTACCAGGTGGGGTCCCAGTCGATCGGTTACCTGACCCGCAACGACGCCTTCATGGAGCTCACGGGCTCCCTGGGCTGCACGACGGCGGGCACCTTCATCCCCTTCGACGGCTACTTCGCAGACCGGTACAACTGCCCCTGGTACAACGGCATCATCGTGGTGGCCTGGGCTCCCAGCCTGGTCTATGCCCCCTGGATCTGGTACTACTACCTGACCCCGTGAAGCAGCAGCGCCAGCCGCCCACGCCGGTCAGCGCGCCACCATGGACAGAACCAGCAGGCGCTCAGCGATGCCATCGGCGCCCTGCTCCATTTCGGCCAGGCTGAAGCTGCCCGCACACCAGCCCCCGTACCAGATGCGAAAAGCCTGGATACCGGCAACAGGGGCATGCTCCCCATACCAGCGGATGGCCTCGTCGATGCGCGAGTGGTAGGTGGCCGTGCCGACCTGGTCGCGCTCATCGAACATGCGCGCACGGTAGCTGTGCGCGCCGTCGTGGGCAATGTGCAGGATCAGGCTGCCGGGCACAGCAGTGTCTTCCCCATGCACGGTGCGCTGGCGAGGGCCGGGATGGGCAACGGCGGCAAACATGGCGGTGTGCTCCTGCAAGGGGGTCAGCCCATGGCCTGGAACTCGCCAGCCACCGTGTCGCCGAACTGCGGCTCCACCTGCACATGGGCCCTGTCGGTGCGGCCCACCATGAGGTATTCGCTCTGCTGGGACTGGGAAGCAGCACGCAGGGGCTGGCCCATCTGCAGGGGATTGGGCTCGCCAATGGGGTCAAGGCGCCTCATCTGAAGGTCTTCGAAGTGCATGGTTTTCATCCTCGCGTGCGGCAAAACAGGGCTGACACAGGGCCATGGCTGCATTGGCGCACTTTCAGCCCGAGCGCAGGGTCGGAGAGCCGAGGGGGCCGGTGTAGGAAACGTCCTGCACAGCGCGGCCGCTCCTGTAGGCACAGTGGCAGCGGTTACGCGGCGTCACCAATGGACGGCCCCCAAGGCGGTATGGTGGCGGGCGTACACCCGTTCCCTTCAGGAGACTCCATGCACCACCACCCCTACGGCTCCCGGCTCGCCACCGCCTTCGCGGGCCTCACCCTGGCCCTGCTCGCAGGCTGTGCCGGTACACCGGCACGTCCGCCTGTCGCCGACACGCCCTCGGTCGGCCCCGGCCCCAAGGGGGGCCTGTGCAATGCCGCACCCGCCCAGGGCGCCAAAGGCAAGCCACCGACGGCAGGCACGGTGGAGCAGGCGCGTGTCGCCTCGGGCGCGGCCATGGCCCGCGTGCTGCGCGACAACCAGCCCGTGACCATGGAGTTCAATGGCGAGCGGCTGAACCTGGTGACGGACGCAAGCGGCAAGATCACAGCGGTGCGCTGCGGCTGAGCCGACGGCCGTGGTGCGGCACCCGGCGGGATATCATGTGGGAGGCGGCCGCCCCTCTCCTTCCTTTCTTCCTTCCATCGGCGCCGCAGGTCTCCGTCCGATGCCCCTGCGCTCGCTCACCGCCCCTACCCCCACCATCCGCGCCGTCGCCGCGCTGTCGCTCACCCAGCTCATCGGCTGGGGTTCCACCTTCTGGCTGCCGGCCGTCACGGGCCCGGCCATGGCGGCCGACCTGGGGCTGCCCCTGCCCCTGGTGATGGCCGGGCCGACCGCCATGCTGGTCGTGATGGCCCTGGTGTCCTGGCCGCTGGGTGCGGTGTTCGAGCGCCATGGCGCACGCCCGGTGATGGTGCTGGGCTCGCTGCTCGGCGCCCTGGGGCTCATGCTCGTGGGCCTGGCCCAGGGCCCCGTCTCCTACCTGCTGGCCTGGACGCTGCTGGGCCTGGCCGGCGCGGGCATGCTGACCACGCCCGCCCAGATCGCGGTGACCGAGATCGCAGGCGACCAGGCGCGCCGGGCGCTCGGCGTGCTGATCCTGGCCGGGGGGCTTACCTCCACCCTGTTCTGGCCGCTCACCGGGCTGCTGCAGGCGCAGTGGGGCTGGCGCGCAGCCACCCTGTGCTTCGGTGCACTGATGCTGCTGGTGTGCCTGCCACTGCATTGGGCGATGCTGGCCCGCCATCCCCGCGAAAAGGCCATGGCACAGGCGGGCGCCGAGACAGTGCCCATCGACCGCTCGCGCTTCGTGCTGCTGGCCATGACCTTTGCCTCCAACGGCTTCGTGACCTGGGGCTTTGCACTGACCATCATCATCCTGTTCGAAACGGCAGGGCTCAGCCATGCCAGCGCGCTGGCGGCCGCATCCTTCATCGGCATCGCGCAGTGGGCGGGGCGGTTGTTCGACTTCGTGGGCGGGGGACGCTGGTCGGGCTTCGCCTTGGGCCTGGCCGCGTCGGCGCTGTTCCCGCTGAGCTTCATCGTGCTGCTGCAGACCAGCAGCTTCACCGGCGCCCTGCTGTTCGCCGTGGTCTATGGCGTGGCGGGCGGGGTGATCGCCGTGAACCGGGCCACGCTGCCGCTGCAGATCTTTCCGGCCGGCGCCTACGCGCGCGCCTCGGCGCGGCTGGCCATGCCGCTGAACCTCTCGTTCGCTGCGGCGCCCCCTGCGTTCGCAGCCATCATGACATCGGCCGGGCCACGCGCGGCCCTGTGGCTGGCCTTTGGCATCTCGATCCTGTCGCTGGCCTCGCTGCTTGCGCTGTGGCGGCTGCAGCGCAGCGCGGGGTGATCCCCCATCAATCAATCGATCAATCAGTCGGCCAGGAACAACTCCTGCAGGTCGCTCAAGAAGTCGAAACCCCGCTCGGTGGGGCGCACGTGGCCACCCAGGCTGCGCTCGATCAGGCCCTTGGCCTCGGCCTTCTCCAGCGCCTTGGCGATGGCGGTGATGGGCAGGCCGGTGCGCTCGGTGAAGTCCTTGAGCTCGAAGCCCGCGCGCAGGCGCAGGACGTTGAGCATGTACTCGAACGGCAGGTCGGCGCGGCGCACCTCTTCGTCCTGCGCAACGGCATGGCCGGCCAGGGCGTTCTCCATGTAGCGCGCCGGGTCGCGAAAGCGCACCAGGCGCACCACGCGGTGCGCAAAACTGAGCTTGCTGTGCGCCCCCGCGCCAATGCCCAGGTAGTCGCCGAACTGCCAGTAGTTGGTGTTGTGGAAGCACTGGTGCCCGGGCTGGGCGTAGGCCGAAATCTCATAGCGCGCCATGCCGGCCTTCCCGGTCATCTCGGTGATGCGGTCGAGCATGGCGTAGGCCTGGTCGTCCTCGGGGATGGCCGGCGGGTACTTGGCGAAGTAGGTGTTGGGCTCGATGGTGAGGTGGTAGATCGAGATGTGCGGCGGCTTGAGCGACAGGGCCAGGCCCACGTCCTCCTCCAACTCGGCCAGTGTCTGCCCGGGCAGCGCGTACATGATGTCCAGGTTGAAGGTGTCGAAGGCCTCGGCCGCCTCCTGCACCGCGGCCAGGGCCTGCTCCCGGTCGTGCACGCGGCCCAGGGCTTTCAGGTGCCGGTCGTTGAAGCTTTGCACGCCGATGGACAGGCGCGTGACACCCGCGCCGCGAAAGGCGCGGAAGCGATCCTTCTCGAAGGTGCCGGGGTTGGCCTCCATGGTGATCTCGCAGTCGGCCTCCAGGCGCAGTCGCGCGCGGATATCGCCGATGAGCCGGTCGATGGCCTGCGGCGAGAACAGGCTGGGTGTTCCGCCGCCGATGAAGATGCTGTGCACCGAGCGCCCCCAGATGAGGGGCAGCGCAGCCTCCAGGTCGGCCATCAGCGCATCGATGTAGCGCTGCTCGGGTACCTCGCCCGGAGCGGCGTGGGCTGCGTCGGCCCCCGTGGCAGCGCCGCGGTACTCGTGCGAGTTGAAGTCGCAGTAAGGGCACTTGCGGATGCACCAGGGCAGGTGCACGTACAGCGACAGCGGTGGCAGGCTCTGCAGCTGCAGCAGGCCGCCGCGCATGTAGTGCTGGATGTCGCGCACCACGGCGGGCTGTGCCGCCTCGCTGTCGGGGACGATGGGAATGTGGGCCATGGAATCGCCGGCGCGGAGTTTCAGAACCAGCGCTCGCGCATCAGCGCCAGCATCTGCTGGGCCGAGCGGCCGCGGTGGCTGTGGGCGTTCTTCACCTCCACGGGCAGCTCGGCAAAGGTCTTGCCGAACTCGGGGATGAACATCACGGGGTCGAAGCCGAAGCCGTTGCTGCCACGCGGCTCGCGGGTGATCTCGCCGACCACGCGGCCCACGGCGATCAGGGGCTCGGGGTCTTCGGGGCTGCGCACCGCCACCAGGGTGCTGACCATGGCGGCACGGCGCTGGTCGATGTGCTGCATCTGCTCCAGGATGGCGCGCACGTTGGTGTCGTCGCCCTTTTCGTAGCCGAACTGCGTGGCGTAATAGGCCGTATCCACCCCCGGCAGGCCGCCAAAGGCGTCCACGCACAGGCCGGCGTCATCGGCCAGGGCCGGCAGGCCCGTGTGGGCGGCGGCAAAACGTGCCTTGGCCAGGGCGTTCTCGACAAAGGTGCGGAAGGGCTCCTTGGCCTCGCCCACGCCCAGGTCGCCCTGGCGCACCAACTCGACCGAGAGGGGGGCCAGCATGGCCTGCAGTTCGGCCAGCTTGCCGCGGTTGTTGGAGGCGAGAACCAGTTTCATCGTACACATCGTTGTTGTCGGTCGGTGCCGCAGGTGCGGCCCGGGGGAGATCAGTCGCGCAGCGCCTGCTGCTGCAGGGTGATGAGCTCGGCAATGCCCTTTTCGGCCAGGGCCAACAACGCATCCATCTCCTTGCGCGTGAAGGCCACGCCTTCGGCCGTGCCCTGCACTTCCACATAGTGTCCCGCACCGGTCATGACCACATTCATGTCGGTGTCGCAGCCCACGTCTTCCACGTATTCCAGGTCCAGCAGCGGTGTGCCTTCGACGATGCCCACCGAGATGGCGGCCACGGGCTGGACCAGCGGGGACTTGGCGATCTTGCCGGCGGCCAGCAGCTTGGTAACCGCGTCCTGCGCGGCCACCCAGGCGCCGGTGATGGCAGCCGTGCGGGTGCCACCGTCGGCCTGGATCACGTCGCAGTCGAGCTGGATGGTGCGCTCGCCCAGGAGCTTCAGGTCGAACACCGCGCGCAGGCTGCGGCCGATGAGGCGCTGGATCTCCTGCGTGCGGCCGTTCTGCTTGCCGCGTGCGGCCTCGCGGTCGCTGCGGCTGTGGGTGGCGCGCGGCAGCATGCCGTACTCGGCCGTCACCCAGCCTTCGCCGCTGCCGCGCTTGTGCGGGGGCACGCGCTCTTCCACCGAGGCGGTGCACAGCACCTTGGTGTTGCCGAACTCGATCAGCACCGAGCCCTCGGCATGCATGGTGTAGTGGCGCGTGATGCGCACGGGGCGCAGCTGGTCGGCGGCGCGGGCGCCGGTGCGGGTGAAAGCGGTCATGGTGTTTCCGGTGTCAAAAGAAGGAGGGCCTTGGAGGCCTCCGGGGTCGCCCGGGCCTGGCGCCGCATGCAAGCCCATGCAGCGCTGCACGCCCGATCAGGCTTTGCGCGCGGCGGAGCGGCGGATGGCTTCGTTGATCTCGGCGATCGAGCGCTCGATGGCCTCGTCGTCCAGATCGTCCACCAGCCCGTCGAGCGGGCCGGCCTGGATGGTGGAGGCGAACACATCGTCGCTGATGCTGTCGGTGGACACACCCTGGGTCGACTCGAAGGCATCGGGCGTCTCCCACTCCAGTGCCACCACGGTCACGTTGTCGCTGCTGTCGCCGGCCTTGCGCAGCGCATCCTCCACCAGTTCGGGCACGGCATGCGACACGGCCTGCTGGGCCATCTGCTTGGCGATCTCTTCATCGCTGAGCGTGCCCCACAGGCCATCGGAGCACAGCAGGATGCGGTCGCCCTGCTCCAGGTAGACCGGGCCGGTGATGTCGTAGATGGGCTTGGTGGGCGAGCCCAGGCAGGTGAACAGCACGTTGCGGTTGATGCGCTCCAGCCCCGGTGGCGGGTTGTTGCGCAACTCCATGTACGAGTGGTCACGCGTGCGCGTGAGCAGGTCGCCGTCGCGCACCATGTACAGGCGCGAGTCGCCGCAGTGGATCCAGGTGGCCGTGCCGGCCTGCACCACGGCCGCTACCAGCGTGGTGCGCGGCGTGTCCAGCATGCCCTTGTCGGTGGCGTAGCGCAGGATCTGGTGGTGCGCGGCCAGCAAGGCACCGGAGAGAAATTCCTGCACGTCCTTGAGCTGGGGCTTGGCCTCGCGCTGGAACAGCGCCGAGACGGTCTGCAGCGCGATCTGCGCCGCCACCTCACCCTCGGGGTGGCCGCCCATGCCGTCGGCCAGCACGAACAGGCCCGACTCGCGCGTGTAGCAATAGCCCATGCGGTCTTCGTTCTTCTCGCGGCCGCCGCGGCGGCTGATCTGGAATACGGAGAACTTCATAGTGACCCACGCAAACAAGGATGCACCCATGCATCGTTACTGAAACTGCACCCTGCCCGAGCCCGCTTTGCGTGGGTCGTTTTCATTTGGGTTTCGCTCCGATCCCGGTGGCTTCACCCACCTTCTGCACATTCTTCTTGGTGTCGGACACCAGGGTATCGAGCTGCAGGCGCATCTTCTCGGCCACCGTGAGCTTGGTGTAGCGGCGCTCGCCTTCGCGGCTGAGTTCCTTTTGCAGGGCGAACACCGACTGCGGGCGCGACAGCGGATCGAGCGCCATGCACCACTCCACCACCTCGATCAGGTTGTCGGAGTACACGCCACGCAGCTTGGTCAGCGCCAGCGAGAGGCGGTCCTTCTCGATGCGCTGGGGCGCTTCATTGGGCGGAAAGCCCTGCATGCAGGCATAGATGCAGGCGCCGATGGCGTAGATGTCGGTCCACGGGCCCATGGACGAGTCGCGCCGGTACATCTCGGGCGCGGCAAAGCCGGGCGTGTACATGGGGCGGATGAAGTTGCCTTCCTTGGACAGCACCTCGCGCGCGGCACCGAAGTCGATCATCACGGCCTTGTTGTCGTCGGTGATGAAGATGTTGGCCGGCTTGATGTCGAGGTGCAGCATCTTGTGCTGGTGCACGATGCGCAGGCCGCGCAGCACTTCGTCGAAGAGCGAGCGGATGGTCGATTCGCGGAAGACCTTCTGCGTCTTCAGGTCGCGCGCGGTGATGATGAAGTCCTGCAGGGTCGCGCCCTCCAGGTAGTTCATCACCATGTAGACGGTTTCGTTCTCGCGGAAGAAGTTGAGCACGCTCACCACCGAAGCGTGCGAGATCTGCGCGAGCGCCCGGCCTTCTTCAAAGAAGCTCTTGAGGCCCAGGCGGTACAGCGAGAGCTTTTCGGACTGCACCTTGGGCAGCAGCTCGCCCGGGGCGCGCGTGGCCAGGGACGAGGGCAGGTATTCCTTGATGGCGACCTGCTGGCCTTCGGTATCGAGGGCCAGGTAAACCACCCCGAAACCACCGGACGACAACCGGCGCACCACACGGTAACCACCAATCGCGGTATCGGGTGGCAAGGGGGCCGGTTTGATTTTTGACATATTTTGCGAAGATGACTCGGGGGTAAGGCGGAACCCGGATAATCGCCGGATCGCAAGCAACCATCAAAAAGTCCAATGCCAGTTTACAGCATGACCGGCTATGCCAGCGCGCAGCACGGCACATCCGCCGCCGGCGCTGAAACCGAGGGCCGTGCCACCCAGGCGCGCCGCCTGGGGCTGGAGATCCGCTCGGTCAACAGCCGCTTCCTGGACCTGTCGTTCAGGTTGCCCGACGAACTGCGCGCCATGGAGCCCGCCCTGCGGACCCTGCTGACCGCCAAGCTCAAGCGCGGCAAGGTGGAAGTGCGCGCCGCGCTGGAGAACGAAGACAGCAACACGCTGCAGGACCCCCCTGCCCGCCTGCTGCAGCGCCTCAATTCCCTGCAGGACTCGGTCAAGTCCTGGCTGCCCAATGCCGCGCCCCTGAGCGTGGCCGACGCACTGCGCCTGTGCGCCAACGCCCATGCGGGCAACGAGGACTGGAGCGAGGCCGTGCCCGCCCTGGCCGAAGAAGCCCTCACGGCGCTGCTGTCCGCCCGCGAGCGCGAAGGCAAGCGCCTGGCCGCCATGCTGCAGGACCGCGTCAAGCAGCTGCGCGAACTGGCCCAGCAGGCCGTGCCCATGGTGCCCCTGCTCGTGGAACAGCAGCGCCAGCGCTTCATGGAGCGCTGGAAGGAGGCCATGGCCCTGACCGACGGCGCCACGCCGCCCGAGGCCGCCCGCGACCGTGCCCTGACCGAGGCGACCGCCTTTGCCATCCGCATCGACGTGGCCGAGGAGATCACCCGCCTGGATTCGCACCTGGACGAGATCGAGCGCCTGCTCAAGAAGGGCGGCGAGGTCGGCAAGCGCCTCGATTTCCTGATCCAGGAGCTGCACCGCGAAGCCAACACGCTGGGCTCCAAGTCGGCCGCACTGGACCTCACGCGCATCAGCGTGGACATGAAGGTCCTGATCGAGCAGATGCGCGAGCAGGTGCAAAATATCGAATGACATTCATGGTTTGAGCGCCCGGCGCACACCTTCATCTATGGACTACCCAGGAAACCTTTTCGTAGTGGCGGCCCCCAGCGGCGCCGGCAAATCCAGCCTGGTCAAGGCCTTGCTGGAACTGGACTCGCACGTCCACCTGTCCATCTCGCACACCACGCGCGCCCCGCGCGGGCAGGAAAAGCACGGCCGCGACTACTATTTCGCCTCGCAGTCCGAGTTCGACGCCATGGTCGAGGCCAATGCCTTCGTCGAATGGGCCCATGTGCATGGCAACCGCTATGGCACCTCCAAGAAGGCGATCGAGGAGCGCATCGCCCAGGGCTCGGACGTGATCCTGGAGATCGACTTCCAGGGCGCGCTGCAGATCCGCCAGGCCTTCGCCAATGCCATCCTGGTGTTCATCCTGCCGCCGAGCTGGGAAGAACTGCGCTCGCGCCTGGAGCGCCGGGGCGAAGATTCGCCCGAGGTGATCGAGGTGCGCCTGAAGAACGCCGCCACCGAGATGGCGGAGGTGGGCAAATTCGACTTCGTTATAATCAACGAACTGTTCGAGCGCGCGCTTTTCGACCTGAAGGCCGTCGTTCACGCCCAGCGCCTGAAGTACGCCGCGCAGCGCCGCGCCCGCGCTGACACCTTCCAGTCGCTCAATATCACCTGAATCCCCGGAGTACACCGATGGCACGCATCACCGTAGAAGACTGTCTGGAAAAGATCCCCAACCGCTTCCAGCTCGTGCTGGCGGCCACCTACCGTGCCCGCATGCTGAGCCAGGGCCATGCCCCGCGCATCGAAAGCCGCAACAAGCCTGCCGTGACCGCCCTGCGCGAGATCGCCGAAGGCAAGGTCGGCCTGGAGATGCTCAAGAAGGTTCCTGGTTGATTGACCGACAGGGCCCCGGCCCCCGAGAGCACCGCTGCCATGCGGTGCTTTTTTTTGCCTTGCCGACCCGCATGGCGTACCCGCGCTACATTTAAGGCATGAACGCGGTGTTCAACACTCCCTCGGCAGCGGCTGCCCGGCCTGGCGACACCCACGCGCCAGCCAGTGCATCGGCCGCGGCGGCCAATGCAGCGGCCGCCAGCTTTGCCGCGCTCACCGACAACCTGGACTACCTGGACGCCCACAGCATCGAGCAGGTGCGCCAGGCCTACCGCTTCGCCGACGAGGCCCACCTGGGCCAGTTGCGCAACAGCGGCGAGCCCTACATCACCCACCCGATTGCCGTGGCGGCCCAGTGCGCCACCTGGAAGCTCGACGCCCAGGCCCTGATGGCGGCGCTGCTGCACGACGCCATGGAGGACTGCGGCGTCACCAAGGTGGACCTGATCGAGCGCTTCGGCGCCCCCGTGGCCGAGCTGGTGGACGGGCTCACCAAACTGGACAAGCTGCAGTTCAACACGCGCGAAGAGAACCAGGCCGAGTCGTTCCGCAAGATGCTGCTGGCCATGGCGCGCGATGTGCGCGTCATCCTCATCAAGCTGGCCGACCGCACGCACAACATGCGCACCCTGTCGGACATGCCGCGCAGCAAGTGGGGCCGCATCTCCTCGGAAACGCTGGAGATCTACGCCCCCATCGCCCACCGCCTGGGCCTGAACCAGACCTACCGCGAGCTGCAGGACCTGTCGTTCCGCCACCTGCATCCCTGGCGCTACGCCACGCTGGCCAAGGCGGTGAACAAATCGCGCAACCGCCGCCGCGACCTGGTGCAGCGCGTGCAAAGCGAAGTGGATGCCGCCTTCTCGCGCATCGGCATGCAGGTGCGCCTGGCCGGGCGCGAAAAGACGCTCTACGCCATCTACCAGAAGATGGACCAGAAGCACCTGAGCTTTGCCCAGGTGACGGACATGTACGGCTTTCGCGTCATCGTGCCCACGGTGACCGACTGCTACACGGCCCTCGGGGTGCTGCACCAGATGTACAAGCCGGTGCCGGGCAAGTTCAAGGACCACATCGCGATCGCCAAGCTCAATGGCTACCAGTCGCTGCACACCACGCTGGTCGGCCCCTCAGGCGTGAACATCGAGTTCCAGATGCGCACCGAGGAGATGCACGTCATCGCCGAGGCCGGCGTGGCCGCGCACTGGCTGTACAAGGCACAGGATGGCGATGGCACGGCGGCCGAGCGCCTGGGCACCAAGTGGCTGCAGTCGCTGCTGGACATCCAGAACGAGACGCGCGATGCCGCCGAGTTCTGGGACCACGTCAAGGTGGACCTGTTCCCCGACGCGGTCTACGTGTTCACCCCCAAGAGCCAGATAATGGCCTTGCCCCGGGGCGCCACGGTGGTGGACTTCGCCTATGCAATCCACAGCAATGTGGGCGACCGCACCACGGCCGCCAAGATCAACAACGAGCAGGTGCCGCTGCGCACCGAGCTCAAGAACGGCGACGTGGTAGAAATCATCACCGCCCCGGTCTCCACTCCCAACCCGGCGTGGCTGGGATTCGTGCGCACCGGCCGCGCGCGCTCCAAGATCCGCCACTACCTCAAGACCCTGGCGCATGCCGAGTCCGAAGGCCTGGGCGAGAAGCTGCTGACCCAGGCCATCCGTGCGGAAGGCCTGGAGCAATTGCCGCCCGTGAATGCCGAAACCCAGCCGATGTGGGACAAGCTGCTGCGCTTCACGGGCAACCGCACGCGCACCGAGCTGATGACCGACCTGGGCCTGGGCAAGCGCATTGCCAGCATCGTGGCCAAACGGCTCATGGTGCTGATGACCGAGCACGGCCACCGGCCCGACGCCCTGCTGCTCAGCCGCGAGCGCTATACCTCGCACGAACGGCTGTCGCAGGGCGCCGTCACCCTGGACGGCAGCGAAAACGCCTCGGTACAGTACGCCCATTGCTGCCGCCCCGTGCCGGGCGACAGCATCGTCGGCTACCTGGGCCGCGGCGAAGGCCTGGTGGTGCACAACGCCCACTGCGGCGTGGCCAAGCGCCTGCAGCACAAGGACAGTGAGCGCTTCATCGCGGTGGACTGGGCCGACGAGCCGGTGCGCATGTTCGAGACCGGCATCGTCGTCACCATCACCAACAGCAAGGGCGTATTGGCCCGCGTGGCCGCCGACCTGGCGAGCGCCGAGGCCGACATCACCCATGTGGACATGGACGATGAGGTGGCACTGGACACCACGGACCTGCGCTTCATCGTCGCCGTGCGCGACCAGGCCCATGTGGAAGCCGCCCTGCGCAACCTGCGGCGCACGCCGGCGGTCATCCGCGCCAGCCGCATCACCCCGGCGGTGTGACCCCTGCCGTGCACAGCATGGCAGCCCTCCTCTTGCTATGAAGCCGCCGGCGCCGCGCCGGGCTCGGCCGGATCGTGGCGCTCGTAGCGCACCTCCAGCACTTCGAGCGAGCGCACCCCGCCCGGCGTCGGCAACGGCACCTCGTCGCCCACCCGGCTCTTGAGCAGGGCGCGGGCTACAGGTGATACCCAGCTCACCTGGCCTCGTCCGCTGTCGGCCTCGTCGATACCCATGATGGTGATGGTGCTGGTTGCGTCTTCTTCGTCCACATACGTCACAGTGGCGCCGAAGAACACCTGATCGCTGCCGGCGTGGACCAGCGGGTCCACCACTTCGGCTACTTCGAGCCGCTTGGTGAGGAAGCGGATGCGCCGGTCGATCTCGCGCAGGCGCTTCTTGCCATAGAGGTAGTCGCCATTCTCCGACCGGTCGCCATTGCTGGCGGCCCAGTGGACCACTTCGACGATCTTCGGGCGTTCGTTGTCGATCAGGTCCAGCAACTCACCGCGCAGCCGCGCGTAGCCTGCAGGCGTCATGTAATTGCGCGAACCCGGGGGAATGGGGGGCAGCGCAGGCCCTTCGTCGTCATCGGCCTGCGCGTCGGATTCCTTGGTGAATGCCTTGCTCATGGGGGCATGTTACCCCCGCAGTGACCCCACCCGCCGGGCTCACCCGTTCGCCGGGCAGGCGGATGCCTTGTTGCCGAATTCCACGAAATTCTCGTTCATCAGCCGTGTCTTGGCCGTGGTGTAGGCGCGCAAGGCCTCCTTGTCCATGTCGGCGCGGATGAAGGCGACGATGCCTTCGAGCTGCGCGTCCATGCCCGCCACGAAATGCCCGCGGCTTTTCTCCAGGCAGCGGGGCAGTGCCAACGCCTGCACCTCCTGTCGCAGGGCCTGCATCGTCAGCACTGGCGTGGACAGACCGACGCGCGGCGTGCTCCGGACCACCTGCATGGCCTCCATCCACTGCTTGTGCGCCTTGTCCAGGCGCTCATTGGCCAGCACGATGGCCTGGGCTGCCTCGGCCTTGCGCTGCGACCTCTGGTAGCCACCCCAGGCCAACGCCGCCACCAGCAGCACGGCCAGGCCGCCCATGAAGACCAGCGTGGACACACCCCGCGATCTTTTTCCCTTGCCCATTCCCATCCCCCTCGTTGGCGACAGCTCGAAGCGGCTGCGCACCTTGCTGGAGCAGCAGCATAAGGCAGCCGGGGGTGTGCCGGCAGGCTTCCTTCATCCCCCAAAAGGGGGCATCGACCCGCCAGGCACAATGCCCGGCCCCGGCAACGGAACACGTGCTGGCACCCACTGTCGTCTCATTGCCGCAGGTTCGCCGGGGTATTGCCGCAGCGGATGGGTGGAGATTTCCAGCATTTGCATGGATCATGCGGATGCCGCCCACCCCCTCCCATCCCTGCACAGGTCCCAGGACTGCAAGACGAAGATGAACAACATCAACTCCGCACTGGTCAAACGGCTCCGATCGGAAAAATCCTGGTCCCAGGAAGAACTCGCCATGGCCTGTGGGCTGAACCTGCGCACGGTGCAGCGCATCGAGACCGATGCAACGGCATCGCTGCAATCGAAAAAAGCGCTGGCTGCGGCCTTTGCAGTGAGCGTCGGGGACCTTGAACACGTGGAGCCTCCCGCCATGCCCAAACACGAGTACAGGACCCTCGACATCGAATGGAAGCAAGGCTTTCTCGCGGGCATGAAGGCTGCGCCCCTGCCCGACCTCAAGACCATTCTCAATCGGGAGGCACAGGAAGGCTGGCGCCTAGTCCAGATACTGTCGCCCGATCTGCAAATGTCGGCCAAGACCGTGCAGACGATGGTGGCGATTCTCGAACGCCCGCTCGCCGGCTGACGCGCCGCCGCCCTGCCAGCCGCTGGGCTTTCACAACCGGGGTGGCCTGCCCACCGGATCTGCGGCTTCATCCTCCACTTCGCCCGCATACGGCCCAACCCCGTCCGGCGACGGCACCGCGCCGGGCTGCGGTTTGGGCCCAGGGGACGGCGCTGGTGTGCTGCCAGGCGGCAGGTCACCAGGGGGCCGGGGCAGATGCTCCGGCACTTGGTGCAGCGGATGCTCCTCGGGATCAGTGGCCATGGCGGACAACTCCGGGAGAAAAGATTCCATGCGACCCGACCCCACCCGCGTTCGCATGAGCCGCGGTCCACGCGGTGTCTGCCGAGGGCGCCATGGCCTCCCAGGCAAGCCCGAGCGCCTTGCACTGCAAGCCCAATTCCTGGGTCGCGGCATGGCACTCCTGTGCATCGAAGCGGAGTGCGGCCACCAGCCGGTCGCTCCCGCGCAACAGCACCTCATAGCCCCGGCCCTCGCGGTCCGTCCAACTGAACAGCACGGCTTCCGCATCTGCCACCACCGGGGTGGATGCGAGGTGTTCCATCGCGGGATCGCGTTGGAATTGGCAGGTGAGGACGTGGGCATGCACGTGGGCGACAGCAGCAGTGGAAGGTCCCCCAGCGTGCGCCGGCTGCGGCGGTGAAGGTGTAGGAGTACGGCGCGAACTGCACGCGGTGGGGAAAGCAGTTGCCCCAGATCACCCCCGGCCAGCGAGCGCGGAATGAAAGCGCAAAGGCACAAAGGAAAAAGCCCTGATACCTTGCGATATCAGGGCTTACCTGTTGGTGCGGCTGGCAGGAATCGAACCCACGACCCCTTGGTTCGTAGCCAAGTACTCTATCCAGCTGAGCTACAGCCGCTAAGCTTTGAATTATAGCATGGATTTTTCAACATTTCAAAAAATCGCTGCTTGCTGCGTTTGCCTCAACGTAAAACCCCGGGGCAATCACAGAACTCGTCTGCTGCACGTATTGTAGCGCACGCCAAAGCGGGCTTCAGGCAAAAAGGCCAAATTTATTGGCCTGCGCTCCGATTGTGCGCACGCCCTCCACGGCGCGTCTGGATGCGCCACCGCTCGGCGGCACCATGCAAAAAGGCCCCGAAGGGCCTTTTTGTGCAAGCGGGCATGGCGCGAATGCGCCGTCCCATTACTGGGGCCAGACCTTGCCCTTGCTCACAAAGGCGCCCGTGCTGGTCTTGTAGCCAAAGTAGATCTCGATGTTGAAGGCACGCAGGTCCGTGTCCGCCAGGTCCATCGAGGGCGTGAACTTCAGGCTGGCAGCATTCGTACCCAGGCTGGAATAGGCCACGCTCTCGGGGAAAGGCAGCACCAGCTGGGCCCAGCCATCGACCTTGCGGAAGAACCAGACGTCCGTCGTGTAGAACAGGCCGTTGGCGGGAATGCGCGCAGCCACCCAGGTGCTGATCTGTGGATTGGCCGCGACTTCTGCCGCGGACTGCGTCATCGTGATGTCCAGCTTGAGGGGCTGGCCGGCGGCGGAAGCCACCGTGGTGGTGACTGTCGTGCCCGTGGCCGGTGGGTTGGTCGTGCCGCCGCCGCCAGGAGGATTGGTCGTGCCACCGCCAGGGCTGGCTGCGTCCACGGGGTCCGGGAAGGCGCTGGTGGTCCAGGTGATGGCGTTGTAGCCCGCGGCGTATTTGGGCATGTCCACATCGATGGCGCCCTGGTAGTCGAAGAGGGCAGCACCACTCAGCTGGCGCACGTAGAGCCACTTGCCCTGGTCGGTGCTGCCGCGGTTGGCATCGAGCTGACCGCCCACGAAGCGCAGGGTGCCGCCGCCGTCGTGCACGACGAAATGGTCAACGTCTTGGGTAACCAGGCGTGCAAACGCGGTGTCGATGCGCTCACCGGTCTGTGCGGCTTGGTACTCGCTGCCACTCAGAGGAGCGGTACGCGTAGGCTCCTTGCCATAGCGCAGCACGAAGGCCGACTGGGTGCCCTGGGGGGCATAGCCGGAGAACAGGAACGAACGCGAACCTGCAGGAATGAAGATCTTGAACTCCTGGCTCTGCATCTGGAAACCAGTGAACTCGGGCAGGGAAAGGGAACCACCACCAGGGAAGGCGCAGCCGCCCGTGCCAAAGCCAATGGCACAGCCCGTCACGCCGGTAGGCGCGTACTGCGCCTTGAAGCCGACCTTGGTGTCAAAGGTGTAGTTGAAGGTGCCAGGCGCTGGCGGCAGCGCGATCTTGTGCGCAGACTGGTGCATCGAAACGAAGTTCGCAGCCTGGGCAAAGGTGGTCAGCGCCGACAAAAATAAAACAATGAGATACCGCATCGAGGACTCCAAAAATAAAAATGACCGGGCACGCGCTCGCGGCCCGCTTCACCCAGGGCCGCCATTTCGGGGGAGAAAACTGCGGATGCCAGGACCGTTTGGCCTATCGTTCTGACATGCACCACGCCAGCGCGCCGCAAGGCCCACCCCTGCAGGCCTGCAAACGTGACATAACGTGTCTTTGCATCGTAACGGTAACGTTGCATCACCGCAGTGATTCGGCGCACAAGTTACATGCAGATGCTCTGGCGAGCCCTCCCCGGGCAGGGGAGGGTGCAGGGGGTGGTAAGGCGGGGAAAATAGCGCGGCGCGAAACGCCAAGCATGCTGATAGCTGCAATTTTGATAGCAACTATGGCAGAAGGGATATGGTAGGGCGTGAGGGACTTGAACCCGCGACCAAAGGATTATGAGTCCTCTGCTCTAACCAACTGAGCTAACGCCCCTTGTACCAGACCGAAGATGGGGCACGCGGTATTGTAGGGGCAAGCAGGCGCTCAGCGGCGGTGGCTCAGCGCATTGGAGACCAGCTTGGAGGTGATGTCCACGATCTGGATCATGCGATCGTAGGGCATGCGTGTCGGGCCGATCACGCCCAGGGTGCCTACCACCTTGCCGTCCACCTCGTAGGGGGAGCTCACGATGGAGAGTTCCTCGAACGGCACGACCTGGCTTTCGCCGCCGATGTAGATGCGTACGCCCTCGGCCTGGCTGGAGAAGTCCATGAGCCGCAGAATCTGCGTCTTTTGCTCGAAAAGATCGAAAGCGCGGCGCAGATTGCCCATGTCGCTCGAAAAGTCGCTCACGGACAGCAGGTTGCGCTCGCCGGAGATGACCACCTCGTCCTGCGCCTCCCCCTCCGAGCCCACATTGACGGCCGCCTGCATGAGCGTGCCGATCTCGCCGCGCAGTGCATCCACCTCGGACTTCAGGCGCTCGCGCACCTGCTCCATGGCCAGGCCGGCGTAGTTGGCGTTGAGGAAATTGGCGGCCTCGATCAGCTGCGACTGCGAGTGATCGATGTCGGTGAAGATCACGCGGTTCTGCACATCGCCCTCGGGCGAGACGATGATCACCAGGAAGCGCCGCTCCGACAGGCGCAGGAATTCGATGTGCCGGAACACCGAGGTGCGCCGTGGCGCCATCACCACACCCACGAACTGCGACAGGTTGGACAGCAGGTTGGCGGCATTGGCAATCACCTTCTGCGGCTGCTCGGGCGCCAGCGGCGGTGAAATCAAAGGGTCACGCTGCACGGTCAACATCGTGTCGACGAACAGACGATAGCCCTTGGCCGTGGGAATGCGCCCGGCCGAAGTGTGCGGGCTGGCGATCAGGCCGAGTTCTTCAAGGTCGGCCATCACATTGCGGATGGTCGCCGGCGACAGGTCCATGCCGGAGGCGCGCGAGAGCGTGCGCGAGCCCACGGGCTGTCCGTCGGCTATGTAGCGCTCCACGAGCGCCTTGAGCAGCAACTTGGCACGGTCATCAAGCATGCGGTCGATTTTAATGAGGGAAGCGGGTGTTTCCCTGTCGCGTTTCGTCTATCGTTGTACAGAGAAGTCCGCATGGGATGCACTAGCATTGCGCAACTTGCCCCCGCCGGACGCAAGGCCTCGCCCAGGCTCCGTGTTCCCACAACAATGATGTAATTTGACGATGCCCTCCAATTTCCGCCATGTAGCGCTCATCGGCAAGTACCAGCAGGCATCGGCTGCAGGCGCCTCTTCCATGACCGAGGGCTCACGCCAGGCCCTGCAGGACATCGCGCAATTCCTGCAAGGCCAGGGCTGCAGCGTGGCCCTGGAGGCCGAGACGGCCGCCAATGCCGGCCTGTCCGACTACCCCACGATGGATGTGGACACCATCGGCACCCAGTGCGACCTGGGCCTGGTGGTGGGAGGCGACGGCACCATGCTGGGCATAGGCCGGCAGCTGGCGCGCCACAAGACCCCGCTGATCGGCATCAACCAGGGGCGGCTGGGCTTCATCACCGACATCCCCTTCGGCACCTACCAGACCACCCTGCCCCCGATGCTGCAGGGCGAATACGAGGAAGACCTGCGCCCGCTGATGCATGCCCGCGTGGTGCGCGATGGCCAGGTGGTCTTCGAGGCACTGGCCATGAACGACGTGGTCGTGAACCGGGGCGCCACCTCGGGCATGGTGGAGCTGCGCGTGGAGGTGGGCGGGCGCTTCGTGGCCAACCAGCGCGCCGACGGCCTGATCATCGCCTCGCCCACGGGCTCCACGGCCTACGCGCTGTCGGCCGGCGGCCCCATGCTGCACCCGTCCATCCCCGGCTGGGTGCTGGTGCCGATTGCGCCGCACACCCTGTCCAACCGTCCCATCGTGCTGTCAGACGCCACAGAGATCGCTGTCGAGGTGGTCAGTGGCCGCGACGTGAGCGCCAATTTCGACATGCAGTCGCTGGCCTCGTTGCTGCACGGCGACCGCATCCTCGTGCAGCGTTCCGAACACTGCGTGCACTTTCTGCACCCCCTGGGCTGGAACTATTTCGCTACGCTGCGCAAGAAGCTGCGCTGGAACGACGGGGGCTCCTGACCATGGCCCTGCGGCGCATCACCCTGCGCGACTTCGTCATCGTCCAGGCGCTGGAGCTGGACCTGCAAAGCGGCTTCACCGTGCTCACAGGCGAGACCGGTGCCGGCAAGTCCATCCTCATCGACGCCGTGCAGCTGGTGCTCGGGGCCCGCGCCGATGCCGCCCTGGTGCGCGAGGGCTGCCCCCGCACCGATGTCTGCGCCGAATTCGACGCCCCGGCCCACATCCGCCCCTGGCTCGAAGAGGCCGGGCTGGAGGGCGAAGACCTTCTGCTGCTGCGCCGCACGGTGGACACCCAGGGCAAGAGCCGCGGCTGGATCAACGGCACACCCGCCACGGCCACACAGTTGCGCGCGCTCGGCGAGCTGCTGCTCGACATCCATGGCCAGCACGCCTGGCAGAGCCTGACCCGGCCCGAATCGGTGCGTGGCCTGCTCGACGCCTACGCCGGCACGAGCGACCGCCCCACGGCCGAGCGCTGGAACCAGTGGCGCCAGGACCAGAAGGCCCTGGCCCAGGCCCGCGCCGCCCAGGCCACGCTGCAGCAGGAGCGCGAGCGCCTGCAATGGCAGATCGCCGAGGTGGACAAGCTGGCCCCGGGCGACGACGAGTGGCCCGAGCTCGATGCCCAGCACAAGCGCCTGTCCAACGCCTCGGCGCTGATGGACGCGGCCAACGCCGCCATCGCAGCCCTCTCGGGCACGGATGCCGAGGGCGATGGCGGCGCGTTGGACGGCCTGTCCCGCGCGCAGGACCTGCTGCAGGGCCATGAGCACCTGGAGGCCGAGTTCGCCAGCGCCGCCGACATCCTCAACTCCGCCGTGGCGCAGGCGGGCGATGTCGTGCATTCGCTGCACGCCTATCTGCGCCACAACGACCTGGACCCTGAGCGCCTGGCCGCCGTGGATACGCGCCTGTCGCTGTGGATGACACTCGCACGGCGCTACAAGCGCAGCCCCGTGGAGCTGCCCGCCCTGCTGCACGGCTGGAAGGCCGAACTGCAACAACTCGATGCCGCCGCCGATCTGGTGGCGCTGGAAAAGGCCGAGGCCGCCAGCGCCCGGGCCTACCAGGCCGCGGCGCGTGCCCTGTCGCTGGCGCGGGCCAAGGGTGCGCCCCGGCTATCGACCGCCATCACCCAGGCCATGCAAGGCCTGGGCATGGCCGGCGGCCAGTTCGAGGTGTCCCTGGGCAAGCTGGCCGAGCCCGCCGCCCACGGTACGGACGACGTGGCCTTCCTCGTGGCGGGCCACCCGGGCGCAAGCCCGCGGCCCATCGGCAAGGTGGCCTCGGGCGGCGAGCTGTCGCGCATTTCGCTGGCCATCGCGGTCACCACCAGCGCCCTGGGCGAAGCCCCCACCCTGATCTTCGACGAGGTGGACTCGGGCGTGGGCGGGGCCGTGGCCGACACCGTCGGCCGCCTCATGCAGCAGCTGGGGCGCGACCGCCAGGTGCTCACCGTCACCCACCTGCCCAAGGTGGCAGCGCGCGCCGACCACCACCTGGTGGTCTCCAAGCGCAGCGGCGCCAAGGGAACGGCCAGCCAGGTGGTGGCGGTGCAGGGCGAGGACCGCATTTCCGAAATGGCGCGCATGCTGGGCGGCGACGACTCCAGCAAGGTGACCGTGGCCCATGCGCGCGAAATGCTCGCCATCGCACCACCGCCGTCCAAGGCCCCGCGCAGCCCCCGAAGGAGGAAAGAGACCGATGGCGCTTGAGATTGTGCTGATCACGGGCATGTCCGGCTCCGGCAAGTCGGTGGCCCTGCATGCCCTGGAGGATGCGGGCTATTACTGCGTGGACAACCTGCCGCCCGAGCTGCTGCCGGCCTTCGTCTCGCTGGAGCACCGCCACCATGGCAACCGCGTAGCCATTGCCATGGATGTGCGCAGCGCCACCTCGCTGCCGCTGGTACCGCTGGAACTGGACCGGCTGCGCAAGCAGGGCGTGGTCGTGCACTCGCTGTTCCTGGACGCGACCATCGACACCCTGGTGCGGCGCTTTTCCGAGACACGCCGGCGCCACCCGCTGTCGCACGACGAGCTGACCCCGGATGCGCTCAAGCAGGGCCGGCGCGCGCTGGTGCAGATCATCGAACTCGAGCGCGAGCTGTTGGCCGAGCTGCGCGAGGAGGCGCATGTCATCGATACCAGCGCCATCCGCGCCTCGCAATTGCAAAGTTACGTAAAGACCTTGATGGCAACGGCGCCCGGGCAACTGACCCTGGTGTTCCAGTCCTTCGCCTTCAAGCGGGGCCTGCCCGTGGACTCGGACTATGTGTTCGACGTGCGCATGCTGCCCAACCCGCACTACGAACCCGAACTGCGTGACAAAACCGGCCTGGATGCCCCGGTGGCCGATTTTCTGCGCGCCCAACCGGATGTGGCACTGATGCAAAGCCACATTGAAGGCTTTCTGGCCCACTGGCTGGACATGCTGGACCGCAACCACCGCAGCTACGTGACGGTGGCCATCGGCTGCACGGGGGGCCAGCACCGCTCGGTGTATTTGGTGGAACGCCTCGCCGAGGCCTTTGGCCGGCGCTGGGCCACGCTGCGGCGCCACCGCGAGCTGGACGGTCGCTGAAACAGCCGCCCGGCTACAAGAGACTGCCGAAGAGATTGCCCAGCAGCTTGCGGATGGGCGCAGGCAGCCCCATGGCCTCCCACTCGCTGGCACCGTACCAGCCACCCTCCCCGGGCATGGCGCCACCCATGCGCGCTGTGAGCAGCACGGGGTGCAGATGCAGGTCGCGGTGCGTCAGCACATGCAGGAAGGCGCCCAGTTCCTCGGTCTGCCCCGGTGCCACGGACAGCCGGGCCAGGTGGTCGTGCAAATGCGCCGGGTCGGCAAACACCGGCGGGCAGAACAGCCCGGCCCAGATGCCGGAATCGGGCCGGCGCTCCAGCCACACGCGGCCCTCGCCATCGCGCACCACCAGCAGCCACCAGGATTCGGCCCGGCGCTTGAGCTTGCGCGTGCGCACCGGGTAGCGCTCGGCATCGCCGGCCTGGCCGGCCACGCAGATGTCCAGCAGCGGACACGGCAGGCAATCGGGGCTGCGCGGGCTGCACAGCGAGGCGCCCAGGTCCATCAGGCCCTGGGTGTAACGCGGCATGGCGTTGGCGAGGTCGTCGGTGGGCAGCAGGGCCTCGGCTTCGTCCCACAGCAGGCGCTCGTGCTTTGCAACGGCAAGGTCCGCGTCAAAACCCAGCACCCGGGTGAGTACGCGGCGCACATTGGCATCGAGGATGGGTGTGCGCTCGGCAAAGCAGAAGGAGGCGATGGCCCCGGCCGTGGAACGGCCAATGCCCGGCAGGGTGGCCAGCACCTCCGCCGTGCGCGGGAAGGCCCCGCCATGCAGGGCCACCACGGCCTGTGCACAGGCGTGCAGGTTGCGCGCCCGGCTGTAGTAGCCCAGGCCGCTCCACAGGCCCATGACTTCGTCCTGCGGGGCGCGGGCCAGGGCCTGCACGTCGGGGAAGCGCTCCAGAAAGCGGGCGTAGTAGCCCAGCACCGTGCTCACCTGCGTCTGCTGCAGCATGATTTCGGACAGCCAGACCCGGTACGGGTCGCGCGTGTTCTGCCAGGGCAGGTGGTTGCGCCCAGCCGTCGCCTGCCAGCGCACCACGCGCCGGGCGACTTCCCCCGCCGCAACCCTCATGAAAGCGGCAAGGCCACGTCCACGGCGGACTCTTCGCTCGCGGCCGGATCGGCATCCGGCGGTGCAATCAGTTGCGAGGTCAGCTCCTGCAGGCGGTGCTCCAGCTGGATCAGTTCGCCCTCGCCTTCTTCGATTTCGGCGATGCGCTCGACCAGCCCGCTGGCCGCCTGCTGGATGCGGTCCACGGCCTCCATGCGCCGCGCAAAGCTGCGGCGGCGCTCGCGCAACTGCGCATCGAGCTGGGCCGTGGCGGACTTGCTCCACAGCTCCAGGTCATTCGCGGCCGACTCGTACACGGTGCGCAGGCGCATGGCCAGCGCGCGCACCAGGCGCTCCGAAAACTCGGGCTGCGCCAGCTTGAGCGAATTGCCCACCCCCAGGTACTGCAGATGGCTCTGCTCGATCTGCGACAGATCGTGCGAGAAATGCTCCAGTTGCGGAGGCGGCGGTACCTGCAGCGAGAAGCCGAACTCGGCATTGAGCTGGCGGAAGGTGCCACCCAGCATGGCCTGGATCTCGGTGCCCGAGGCCTGGGCCTTGTCCAGCGTGCCGCGCAGCTTGTCGAAGGTCTGCACATAGATCTTCTTCACACCGAGCTTGAGGCCCTTTTGCTGCAGCAGTTGCGCCAGCTCGGCCAGTTCCACCTTGAGCGCCTTGGAGCCCAGCTGCTGGAACACGTCGCGCAGCAGCTTGAGGTGCACGGCGCGCACGGCCTGGATCTTGGAGGCGGAGAGATCGAACTCGTGCTGCTCCTGCTCGATGCGCTGGCGCATGGACTCGATGACCGAGGCGTTCTTGCCGCGCAGGCTGCGCAGTTCGGCCATCTGGTCATCCAGGTCGCGCCGGCGGATGTTGATGACGCGCCCGGTCTCGGCACGCAGGCCGGCGACACCCGTGGCCACGGCCGCGCGCAGGATGGCCTGGCGCTGGCCCATGATGCCCTTGGCCAGGGATTCCTCGAGCACGGGCAGGCCGCTGGTCTCCAGCAGCAGGTCGTCGGCCGAAATCTTGGCGACCAGGCCCTTCTGGGCGGACACAGGCACCACCTTGTCGGGAGCGACCCCCAGCATCTCGGCAGCCGTTCTGACCTGGCGCTCCATCTGCGCCTGGATCTGCTCGGCCGAATTGAGCGAGTCCCACAGGGTGTCGATCTTGTTGAGCACGACCAGCCGGCCGTCCAAGCTCTCGGCCGAGGTGGCCAGGTGCTCACGCCAGATGGACAGGTCCGAGCGGGTCACTCCGGTGTCGGCGCTCAGGATGAAGACCACGGCATGGGCCTGGGGGATCAGGTTCACCGTGAGTTCGGGCTCGGCCCCCACGGCGTTCAGGCCCGGGGTGTCCAGGATCACCAGCCCCTGCTTGAGCAGTGGATGGGGGATGTTGATGATGGCGTGGCGCCACATGGGCACCTCGACCAGGCCGTTGGCATCGGGAATCGGGTTCTCGTCCACCAGGTCGTCGTGCCAGAAACCCAGCGCGCGCGCATTGTCCAGGCTCACGCGGCGCACCTCGGCCACCTTTTCGAGGGCCTTGGCGATCTGGTCGGGGTCGTTCACGTCCAGCGGGATCTCCTGCCAGCGGTCGGGCCGCAGGCGCCACTCGGCCAGGCCATGCATCTGCAGGCGTGTCTCGATGGGCAGAAGGCGCAGGCTGGGGGCGAAGTCGGCGTCGTAGCCCAGCTCGGTCGGGCACATGGTGGTGCGCCCCGCGCTGGCGGGCATGATGCGCCGGCCGTAGTCGGCAAAGAAGATGGCGTTGATCAGCTCGGACTTGCCGCGCGAGAACTCGGCAACGAAGGCGACCATCACCTTGTCGGTGCGGACCTGGCTCTCCAGGCGCTGCAGGCGCTCCTGGACGGAGGCGTCCATCAACTCGTGGGCATCCATCCACTCGGCCAGCTGCTTGAGCTGCTGAGCGAACGCACGTCTCCACGCGCCATGCTGGTCAAACTGCTCGTTGAATGAAGGTCCCACTTTGCTCCCGGCGTTCGATAACGACTGTTTCTGAACTGAACAAAATATAGCATCGACTGCGCGCCGGCCATAGCTGTGGATGGTGCTTACCCCCCATCATGGGCCGCATACGCCACATTTGTGCCACCGCGCCCACCCCGGCGCACCCTCAGGCCCGTTGGCAGCGGGGACAGAAATAGCTGCTGCGCTGGCCCTGGCGCAGCGCCCGGATGGGTGTGCCGCAGACCTTGCAGGGTGCGCCTTCGCGCCCGTACACATTGGCATGGGCCTGGTAGCTGCCATAGGCACCGTCGGCGTTCGAAAAATCCTTGAGCGTGCTGCCACCCAGTTCCACGGCACGCTCCAGCACCTCGCGTATGGCGGCGTGCAGCCGCCCGATTCTGGCGGGGCCGATGCGCGCCGAAGGGGTCGCGGGCCGAATACCCGACAGAAACAGTACCTCCGACGCATAGATGTTACCGACCCCGACCACGACCTTGCCCGAAAGCAGCATCTGCTTGATGGGCGCACGGCAGGCCTTGATGCCGCGGCTGAAAGCCTCCAGGGTGAAGTCCTCGGACAGCGGCTCCAGCCCCAGGCCGCCCAGCAGCTTCTGCGCCACGGCATCGGCTTCGCCCGCGGCATGCACCACCGCGCCGAAGCGCCGGGGATCGTGCAGGCGCAGGGTGCCCTGGGTGGTGACCAGGTCGAAATGGTCGTGCGGGCCCGGCGGCGGCAGGCCATGGGCGAAGCGCAGGCTGCCGGACATGCCCAGGTGCACGAGCAGGATGCCCTGGTCCAGGTCCACCAGCAGGTACTTGCCACGGCGGCGCACCCCCAGGACCTGTCGCCCTACCAGCGCATCGCCCTCGGCCCCCAGCGGCCAGCGCAAGGGCTTGCCCAGCCGCGCGGCCGTGACCCGGGCACCCGCGATGGCCTGCGCAAAACTGCGTTTTGTTACTTCCACTTCGGGCAACTCAGGCATCCAAAGCCCTCACGAACAGGTAGTCATGCATGGATTATTATGGGTCGATGGTGCCTTCAAACTACTTTCGGTCTGCCGTGTTGACAGTTGCTCTTGCCGCCGTGGCCAGTGTGGGCCACGCGCAGCAGCCGCCCGCCAGCGCCCCCCCTGCGGCGGCCGAACCGGCACCCGACGATGCCGCGAGCAGCAACCCGGCCCTGGATGCCGAGCTGTTCTATGAAATCCTCATGGGCGAGATCAACGCCCGCACCGGCGAGGCGGGCACGGGCTATGCGCTCATGCTGGAGGCGGCGCGGCGCACCAACAACCCCCAGCTCTACCAGCGGGCCGCCGACATGGCCCTGCAGGCGCGCGCCGGCGACCATGCGCTGGCGGCGGCCCGGGCCTGGCGTGAGGCCCAGCCGGAGTCGCGCGAGGCCAACCGCTATGTGCTGCAGATCCTGATCGCCCTGAACCGCATTGGCGAGACGCCTGAATTGCTGCGGCAGGAACTGGCCCAGGCCCCGGTCCAGGCCAAACCCACCATCCTGGGCATCGTGCCCCAGATGTTTGCCCGCGTCAGCGACAAGGCCCTGGCCGCCAAGGTGGTCGAACAGGCCCTGGTGGACGAGCTGGCCAAACCCGCCACGGCGTCGGCCGCGCACATTGCCATCGGGCGCGTGCGCCTGGCCGCCGGCGACAAGACGGGCGCACTGGCCAGCGCCCGCGCCGCCCAGGACCTGGACCCTGCGAGTGAAGGCCCGGCCCGGCTGGGCATGGAGCTTCAGGAAGAAGGCGTGCCCGAAGGGGAAGCCCTGGTGGCGCGCTACTTCGCGCGCCAGCCGCAGGCCACGCCCGAGATGCAGATGGCCTACGCCCGCGTGCTGCTGGGCCAGCAGAAGTACGGCGAGGCCAAGACCCAGCTCGAGTCGGTGACCCGCGCCAAACCGGACCTGCCCGAGCCCTGGCTGATTCTCGCGACACTGCAGCTGCAGGACAACCGCCTGGACCTGTCCGAGACCTCGCTCAAGCGTTTTCTGACGCTCATCGAAGGCCCGGACATCAACCGCGAAGCACGCCAGCGCAGCCTGAACCAGGCCTACCTCCTGTACGCGCAGATCGCCGAGAAGCGCGGGGACTTCGCCGCGGCCGAAGGCTGGCTGGCACGCATCGAGAACTCGAGTGAATTGTTCAGCGCCCAGAGCCGCCGGGCCTCGCTGCTCGCCAAGCAGGGCAAGATGGCCCAGGCCCGCGCGCTGCTGCGCGCACTGCCCGGCGTGACCGACGACGACAAGCGCATGAAGCTGATGGCCGAAGTGCAGTTGCTGCGCGACCAGCGCCAGTTCAAGGAAGCCCTGGAAGTACAGACCGAGCTCGTGGCCCTGGCCCCGGACGATGGCGAGCTGCTCTACGACCAGGCCATGCTGGCCGAAAAGACCGGCCAGTTCGACACCATGGAGAAGCTGTTGCGCCAGATCATCGCGCGCCAGCCTGACTACCACCACGCCTACAACGCCCTGGGCTATTCGCTGGCCGAGCGCGGTCTGCGCCTGCCCGAAGCCCGGCAGCTGATCACCAAGGCGTTGGAGCTGGCCCCGGGCGATCCTTTCATCACCGACAGCCTGGGCTGGGTGGAGTTCCGCATGGGCAACAAGGCCAAGGCGCGCAGCCTGCTCGAAACGGCGTTCAAGGCCCGGCCCGATGCCGAGATTGCCGCCCACCTGGGCGAGGTCGTCTGGAGCATGGGCGAGCGCGACAAGGCCCTGGGCATCTGGCGCGAAGGCCTGCGCCTGAACCCCGAGAACGACAGCCTCAAGGAAACCCTCAAGCGCTTGGGGGCCAGGCCCTGATGCACGGCAACACCGCCGCGCAGCCGACGCACCGCGCCTGGGCATGGTGGCTGGTGCTGGCCCTGCTGTGGCTCACCGGCTGCGCCCAGCCGCCCCGCGCGGCCGACGGTAGTGCGCGCGCCTCCTCCGCCTGGTCTGGCCGCCTGTCCCTGCAGGTGGAGGGGCAGGCCTCGCAATCCTTCTCGGCCCTGTTCGATCTGCAAGGCAATCCCGACAAGGGAGAGCTGACCCTCACCACCCCGCTGGGCAACACGCTGGCGCGCCTGCAATGGGAAGATGGCCGCGCCGAGCTCAGCACCGGGCAGGAGAAGCGCCAGTCCGCCTCGCTCGATGAGCTGTTGCGTGAAGCGACGGGCACGGCCATACCGGTGGCTGCCATCTTCCAATGGCTCCATGGCAACCAGGCCACGGCCAGCGGCTGGCAGGCCGACCTCTCGGGCACGGCCGATGGCCGGCTGGTGGCCCGGCGCCACGACCCCGCCCCCGAAGCCACATTGCGCATTGCCTTCAGCCGCTGAACGCCCGGCGGCTCCTCCCTTTCTTTCCATGCAAGCCCTGTACGACGTGCCGGCCCCGGCCAAGCTCAATCTGTTTTTGCACATCACGGGCCGTCGCGCCGATGGCTACCACCTGCTGCAGTCGGTGTTCATGCTCATCGACTGGTGCGACACCCTGCATTTCGAACGGCGCCCGGCCGGTGCCATCAGCCGCGAGGACCTGGGCCCACCCCTTCCCGAGATGGACCTCGTGCTGCGCGCGGCGCATGCACTGCAGGCAGCCACGGGCTGCGCCCAGGGCGCGCACATCGGCGTCATGAAGCGCGTGCCTGCGCAGGCCGGCATGGGAGGAGGCTCTTCGGATGCGGCCAGCACCCTGCTGGCACTCAACCGGCTGTGGGGTCTGAACCTGTCGCGCCAAGCACTGCAGAAGATCGGCCTCGGCCTCGGCGCAGACGTTCCGTTTTTTTTATGCGGCACGAACGCTTTTGTCACCGGAATTGGTGAGACAATAACGCCGCTTGAGAATGCACAGCAACTTCCGCAAGCGCGCTTCGCGGTCGTCAAGCCCGCGGCAGGTTTGGAGACAAAAGCAATTTTTTCTTCGCCGAACCTAAAACGCGATTCTGAGTGTGCTACAATCTTAGGCTTTGCTGCAACACACTTTGACTTCGGTCGAAACGATCTGCAGCCGGTTGCCGAGGCACTGTGCCCCGATGTGAAGCAAGCCCTGAGATGGCTTGAACAGCGCGGGTTGCAGCCCAGGATGACAGGCTCTGGAAGTGCGGTGTTTGCGCAAATGCCACATGCGGTGGATCTGGAAGACGCCCCGGGCGACTGGCAGGTCAAAGCATGTGACAATTTGATGGTCCATCCCCTGGCTGGGTGGGCATCAGACGAGAATTGAGGTTGGCTGCTTTCAGCAGTTGACCTGTGTAGGGGAGTCGCCAAGCTGGTTAAGGCACCGGATTTTGATTCCGGCATGCGAAGGTTCGAATCCTTCTTCCCCTGCCAAATTTCTTTCACGCGCTTTCTCTCGCGTACGGGCTTTTATTTCAGACCGCTGGGACGCTCATGCAAGGCAATCAACCCGACTTCATGGTATTCACCGGCAATGCCAATCCTGGCATGGCAGCTGAAATCGCCCAGCATCTGGGAACCACCCTCGGCGCCGCCGACGTGGGCCGCTTCTCCGACGGTGAAGTGACTGTCGAGATCAAGCAGAACGTGCGCGCACGCGACGTCTTCGTGGTGCAGTCCACCTGCGCGCCCACGAACGAAAACCTGATGGAACTGCTGATCATGGTCGACGCGCTCAAGCGCGCCTCGGCAGAGCGCATCAGCGCCGTGATCCCCTACTTCGGCTACGCCCGCCAGGACCGCCGCCCCCGTTCTTCGCGCGTGCCCATCACCGCCAAGGTGGTGGCCAACATGCTGCAGGCCGTGGGCGTGGCCCGCGTGCTGACCATGGACCTGCACGCCGACCAGATCCAGGGCTTCTTCGACATTCCGGTCGACAACATCTATGCCTCGCCCGTGCTGCTGGGTGACCTGCGCCAGAAGAACTACGAAGACCTGATCGTGGTCTCGCCCGACGTGGGCGGCGTGGTGCGCGCCCGTGCTCTGGCCAAGCAGCTCAATTGCGACCTGGCCATCATCGACAAGCGCCGCCCCAAGGCCAACGTGTCCGAGGTGATGCACGTGATCGGCGAAATCGAAGGACGCAACTGCGTGATCATGGACGACATGATCGACACCGCCGGCACGCTGGTGAAGGCCGCCGAAGTGCTCAAGGAGCGCGGCGCCAAGAGCGTGTACGCCTATTGCACGCACCCCATTTTCTCGGGTCCTGCCATCGAACGCATCGCCAAGGGCACGGCCCTCGATGAAGTGGTGGTGACCAATACGATTCCCTTGAACGACAACGCCAAGGGATGCGCAAAAATCCGCCAGCTCTCCGTGGCGCCGCTGATCGCCGAGACGATCCAGCGCATTGCCAAGGGCGAGTCGGTGATGAGTCTGTTCTCGGACCAGGAAAACCTGTTCTGACAATCCCGGGCCTCGCAAGAGGCCTTCGGTTTTTGCAGGACGGTGAACACCAAGCCTCCTTCGGGAGGCTTGTCCGTTGGTTCGGGGGCAAAGTGTGGCCTGCCAAGGCAGGTCTTTTTCAACAGGGCACGACTGGTCGCGGTCTGCCCTTTTCAGGAGCTAGTTATGAACTTCGTCGCTTTTGAGCGCGCCAAGCAGGGTACGGGTGCGAGCCGCCGTCTGCGCAATTCGGGCAAGACGCCTGGCATCGTCTACGGCGGTACCGCTGAACCCCAACTGATCGAGATCGACCACAACGCACTGTGGCACGCCCTCAAGAAGGAAGCCTTCCACTCCAGCGTGCTGGACATGGAAGTCGCCGGCACCACCAGCAAGGTTCTGCTGCGTGACGTGCAATACCACCCCTACAAGCAACTCGTGCTGCACATCGACTTCCAGCGCGTGGATGCCAAGACCAAGCTGCACATGAAGGTGCCACTGCACTACAGCGGCGCTGAAGAATCGCCCGCCGTGAAGGTGGACAAGTGCATGGTCAACCCCGTAGTGAACGAACTCGACGTGTCGTGCATGCCTTCGGACCTGCCTGAGTTCATCGCTGTGGACCTGTCCAAGCTGGAAAAGGGTTCTTCGCTGCACCTCAAGGACATCAAGCTGCCCAAGGGCGTGAGCGCCGTGATCCGTGGCAACAAGAACAATCCCGTTCTGGTGTCCGTGGCTGCTCCGGTCGTGGTCGTCGAGACCCCTGCCGAAGCGGCTCCTGCTGCAGACGCCAAGGGCAAGGGCAAGGGCAAGAAGTAATTTCTGCTTCTTCTGCTTTTTGCACAGCAAGAACGGCTCACTTCGGTGGGCCGTTTTTGTTTTGTGGCTTCAGCTTGGTGTCGATGGCTACCGCATGCCTTGTTTAAGTGCGGGAGCCGGGATGTGCGCCCGGCGGCGCACCTACTTTCTTTTTGCGCAAAAAGAAAGTAGGCAAAGAAACAGCGC
>NZ_JBYSYM010000030.1:0-80280 GCF_058783375.1 Acidovorax sp. FW305-C-20-28
GTCTGCGGCGTTGCCCGCGCTTGCAAGGTGCCTACCTTGCTGCGCACGGGCGCCTAGCATCCAGCCCCCAGGCCGGGCAACGCGATCCCCGAAATTAGTGTGAACAGGCCCTAGCGCCAGCTGCGCGCGGGCAAGCTCGATGCGGCCTTCATCGCACTGCCCACCGACGCGCAGGGCCTGGATGTGCTGGCGCTCGACCGCCTGCCCATGGTGCTGGCCCTGCCTTCGTCGCACGCACTGGCCAAGCGCCGCATGCTGCGCCTGGCCGACCTGGCGCGCGAGCCCGTGTTCTGGTTCGAACGCGCGCGCCAGCCGGCGTTTTACGACCACTGCCAAAAGGTGTTTGCACAGCACGGCTTTGCCCCGCCCAAGCTGCGCGAGCCCACCGACCACCATGTGCTGCTGGGCGAGGTGGCCAGCGGGCGTGGCATGGCGCTGCTGCCCCGCTCGTTCACCGGGCTGCGGCGCGCGGGCGTGGCCTACCGCGCGCTGGACGAGGGCGATGCACTGGCCGTCGGCATCGGCCTGGCCACGCCGCGCGACCGGCCGGCCCTGCGCGATCAGTTGGCTGCGGTGGCGCGCATGCCGGTGCTGCGCTGACGGTCACGGCCTGCGTGCCCGGCCGCTGCCGCTGCGCTACCATGGCAGCCACACGCCTGCAGAGGAGCACGCACATTGTTGTTTTTTTTCGAGAGCCTTTTTGAGTTGCTTCTCCATGTGCTGGTGACCTATGGCTTCGTCTACATCGGCAAGGCCATCGTCTATGTACTGACCCTGGGCCACTGGCGCGGCGAGCGCGGCGCCGACGAAGCCCGCATCCACGGCGCAACCGGCGCACTGAGCTTTGTGCGCGACGGGCAACGGGTGCTCACCAACCGCAGCACCGCCTTTGTGGGCGGGGTGGCCTGCATCGTGCCGGTGGTGGTCTGGGTGGTGGTGGCGTGGTGAATTGAATTGAGAACCCGCGTAGGCCGAAGAACCTCGCAGGGAAGATGGCGTTGCGGTCGGTCATCACCACGGCCATTGCTGCCGGGATGCAGCGCTCCATGCAGCATGGCCGGGGCACGCTGCTTGCCAGGCTTCGCGCAGCCCGTGCCGGGCAAATCAGCACGGCGGGCCGCTACTTCGTGGAATTGCGCCCGACCAGCTCGACCAGCTCGGCGCGGGAAACGTGCAACGCGTTGGAGTACATGAACCCGCCCACCATTCGGACACCGACCAACTGGCATTGGATGCGGTCGTAGTCGCGCGCCAGGAGGTCGAAGTCTGCCGGCTGATTGATGGCCGTGTTGGCCTTGAGGCCGGGGTACAGAATCGCCTGGTAGCGATAGCGGTCCCCTTGAGAGGTGAGCTCGCTGTGGAAGAGAGGTGTTGCCTGGTCTGCGGGAGTTTCTGGAGTCGCCTGGCCAACAAAGAAAACCCAACCAGAATCGATATCCGTGAGTGGAACGCCCGCGGCGCTCAGCGCATGGCAGCGAAATTGCGCTTGCCGCCCCTCGTTGGCGATGGCGGCATACGGGGCGTTGCCTTCGAAGTGCAAGGCGATGGCAAGCGTGCCCGAGGGCTGGCTTGGCACGTATGCGACATAGTCCACAAGCGCTACATCACGCTTCACCAGACGAAGGCTGTCCGGATGCGTTGCGCATCCGGCCATGGCGAGCAACGCAAGCACGGATCCGAGGGTCTTCATGCTTTGCAGCATAGCAGTGCAACGGGCCACCATGGCGCCCGAGAGGCACTGCTCACGCCCCCTGAAAATGCTCCGGCGTGATCTGCACCTCAGGGACCTTGAGCTTCTCCCCCAGGTACTCCTGGGCGGCCACGGGCTGCGCCTGGGCCGCTGCGGCTTGCAGCATGGGGTAGTAGCCCAGGCGGTGCTGGACCGACAGGGTCACCCAGTCGTCAAAGACGGTGAGCGTGAACGGTGCCAGGGCGGCCGGCGAGCCGGCGCGCTGCTCATGCGAGTACTGCCGGATTTTTTGGGTGGCGAAGCGCATGCTCCATCTGATGGCCTCGTCGCCATCGGCTTCGAAGCGCTCGCACCAGTAGCCCGTTGAAGCGGGATCGGAGGGCACGATGAACACCCGCGCCACGCCGTGGTTGCGGGAGAACTGGACGGCAATGATGATCAGGTCGGGCAGACCATTAGGGCCCGGGGGCGGTACGTAGAACTCGGGCGGCAGGTTTCCATAGGCCATGCGTCGTGTCTCCGGGGTGGTGATGGTGATGGTGGTACGGACCTGGCCATTGTGGATGAACGCGCCGCCCGGGAGTGGGGGATCACCAGGGCCTGTTCACAACCCTCGTCACCCCATCGAGCCCAGGTTCGCATATGCTCGTGCCATTCAAGAAAAAACCATCGGCTTTGGGAGGGTTGTTGCATGGTGGCACTGCGTGTGGGAATCATTGTGGGTCTGGCCGTTGGCTTGAGCGCTTGCGCCAATCGGCCGTCCAGCATCAAGCCGTCGTTTGTGTCGCATGAGCGCTTCATCGCGCTGGAGTGCCCCGCCCTCCGGGACCGCCTGGTGTCGGCGCGCCACGACCTGGCCCGCTACTCGGTGCTGCAGGAGCAAAAGGCCAACAACGACGCGGTGGGCGTTTTCTTGCTGGGCGTGCCGTTCAGCAAGATGTCCGGCGACCATGAGGCCGATGTCGCACGCGCCAAGGGCGAGATCGAAGCGCTGGAGACCGCGCAGATCAAGAACCGGTGCGACAACAACAACTTTGCCGCCCCGCGCATGCAGGCGGCGCCCGCGCCGGCTGCAGCCGTTGCCGCAGCAGGACCTGCGCCGTCGGCAGCCCCTGCAGCAGCAGCGCCCACGTCCGCGGCCCAATCCCAGCTGGAAGCCCTGCGGCGCCTGCATGCCGATGGATTGATTACCCAGCAGGAGTACGACACCAAGCGCAAAAAGGTGCTGGACGGACTTTGATACGGCTTTGCCTTCAACCGTCTAACGTCGTTGGTTCGCCTTGCCGTGCTACAGCACTGTCTGCGGCTTCCCGCCTAGTTATACGGTCGAATGCAAATCCGTAGACAGCGCCGGGGGCGACGCCCGCCTGCATCTACAGCTCTTCGAGGATCTTCTTGCGCTTGCCTTCGTACTCTTCGGGGGTGATGAGCTTGCTGTCGAGCAAGGACTTCAACTGGCGCAGGCGTGACTCGGCCGAGGCGGGGACCGCACTGGCACTGGCATTGAAGGCAGCAGGTTGCACGCGGGCGGCCGGCGGTTGCGCCCCCACGGAGGTGGCCACGAAAGAGGGGAGGTCCGGCAGCTTGCCTTGCATGCTGGTGGGTCGGGTCACCATGGCCGAGAGAGAGGCGACGGTCTGGCGCCCCCAGGCTTCTGCGGCGGGTGCCGAGCCTGCGTCGCCTGCGAAGTACGCATTGAGCCTGAAATAGTCGCCCTGGTGGTGCTTGGTGTAGAACACCCGGAGCATCGGGTTGGGGAGCGCGTAGCCGTTGTCCTGGGCCCAGCGCACCAGCTCCTTGTGGGTGGCGCTGGCGGCTTCGAAGCTGCTTGTGGCCGGGTTGGCAACGACAAAGCACTCGGGCATCGCGATGGTCTGCTTCAGCGTGCTTTTGGTGATGAAGGAAGTCTCCTGCTTGCACGGATCGTCATTCCATCGGGTGACGTAGTAGTAGCTCCGGGCGGGGGCGCTGAAGACGACGATGGCAGTCAGGGTCTTGTCGTGGATCTGAACGGCGGCGAACCTGTGCCGTGGCGGAGCCGAGGTGTTGGGCTGTATGCCCCCTTTCTCCTCCGTCTTGGCGGCCAGAATCCACTCACCGCCGGGGAGCTGCATCGACAATTTGCCGATGGTGAATGTGCGGTCGGCAATGGGCTGGCCCACGACCGCATTGTTGAATTCGATCGCCTTCGCGGCGGACAGGTGGGCCGCCAATACGATGGCAGTGCTGAAGGCAAGGCAGGGCTTTTGCATGGAGACGAGTCTACCGTCAGATCCTGCGACAGCGACTCCCGCGCCGGCAAGCAAGGCCGCGCAATCCGCCAAGGGCAAGGGGGCACTGGCAGACTGCGTCGCCCCCGGCGGCCAGGCTGGCCTACAGCTCCTCGACGATCTTCTTGCGCTTGCCTTCGTACTCTTCGGGGGTGATGAGCTTGCTGTCGAGCAAGGACTTGAGCTGGCGCAGGCGCGCTTCGGCCGACGTGGGGGCCGCAGCCGCGTTGGTGGCGGCACTGCCCGCCACCGGCGGTGCGCTGGTGGCCGCGGGCGTGGCGCTGGCAGGGGCGGCGACGAAGGCGGGGAGTTCGGGCAGCGTTGCCCGGGAGCTTGACCGCGTGACCATGGCAGCGAGCGACGCCGCCGCTTCGCGGCCCCAGGTTTCTGCAGCCGGCGCAAAGCCGGGGCCCCCGGCCAGGTAGGCGTTGAACCGGAAAAAGTCTCCGCCATGGTATTTGGTGTGGAAGACCTTCACCATCGCATGGGGGACCGCATAGCCGTTGCTGCTGGCCCAGCGCACCAGGTCTTGGTGGACGGATGCCGAGGCCCCAAACGATCCCGCCGTCTCGTTGTCGATGACGAAGCATTCGGGCATGGCGAAGGTCTGGTTCAACGTGCTCTTGACGATGTAGGAGCTCACGTGCTTGCAGGGCTCATCATTCCATCGGCTGACGTTGTAGCTCCAGGCCGGCGCGCTGAAGACGACGATCGCCGAGATGGCCTTGTCCTGTGCCTGCACGGCAGCGAAGGTGTGCTGTGTGGGTGTAGGGGCCGGGAGGTTGCCCGGGCTGACTCCCGCCCCCTGGGCCTTGGCGGCCAGGATCCATTCGCCACCGGGCAGTTGCATCGACAACTTGCCGATGCTCAAGGTGCGATCCGCAATGCGCTGCCCCACAACGGCGCTTCTGAAATCGACCGCATGGGCGGCAGACAGGTGGGCGGCCAGTGCCATGGCGGCACCGAATGCAAGGCAGGGCTTTTTCATGGAGGCAAGTTTAGTGTGTTGTCCCAGCGCAAGCGGCCTACAGCTCCTCGACGAGATTCTTTCGCTTGCCTTCGTACTCTTCGGGCGTGATGAGCTTGCTGTCGAGCAAGGACTTGAGCTGGCGCAGGCGCGCTTCGGCCGAGGCAGGGGCGGCAGCGGCCGCGCTGCCGGCCATGGGTTGTGCCGCGACAGCTTGTGTGGCCCCTGGAGTAGAGGCGAATGCGGGGAGATCGGGCAACTGTCCCAGGGGCGTGGCCCGGGTGATCATGGCGGTGAGCGACGCGACCGCCTCGCGTCCCCAGGCCACTGCGGCAGGTGCGGAGTCGGGGCCTGCCGCGAAGTGCACGTTGAGCCTGAAGAAATCTTCCTTGTGGTACTTGGAATGGTGCACCTGAAGCATGGGGAAGGGGACCGCATAGCCGTTGTTGTGGGCCCAGCGTGCAACCTCTCTGTGGGTGTCTGACAGGGCTTCAAACGCGCCTGCCTTCGTGTTGACAACGACAAAGCATTCGGGCATGGCCCAGGTCTGGTTCAAGGTGCTTTTGGCGATGTAGGAGGTCACGTTCTTGCATGACTCATCGCTCCACTGGTTGGCGGCATAGCTCCAGGCGGGCCCGCTGAACGTGATGACGGCAGAGATGGTCTTGTCCTGCACCTGCACCACGGCGAACCTGTGCAATGGTGGTGCCGGCATGTTGGGCTGTGATCCGCCTCCCACTTGCGTCTTCGCGGCCAAAACCCATTCACCGCTTGGCAGCTGCACCGACAACTTTCCGATGGTCAAGGTGCGGTCCGCAATGGGCTGCCCCACGACGGCGCTTTTGAAATCGACCGCATGGGCAGCAGACAGGTGGGCGGCCAGTGCCAGGGCGGCACCGAATGCAAGGCAGGGCTTTTTCATGGAGGCGAGTCTAGCGCCAGGCCCTGCCGCCTAGGCCGTGTGGCGCATGTCGCGCAGCTCGCCCTGGCGCGCAGCGCCCGGGTGCTGCTGTTGCTGCTGCAGCAGCCACGGCAGCAGGGCCTGCGGGGCCAGGGGGCGGCTGATGAGGTAGCCCTGCATCACGTCGCAGCGCAGCATCTTGAGCAGGGCGGCCTGCTCTTCGGTTTCCACGCCTTCGGCGACGACCTTCATGCGCAGGGCGTGGGCCAGCGAGACCATGGTGTCCACCAGGGTCTGGGCGTCGGCGTCGCTGGCCATGGCGGCGATGAAGGACTGGTCGATCTTGAGCACCTGCACGGGCAGTTTGGCCAGGTAGGCCAAGCTGGAGTAGCCGGTGCCGAAGTCGTCGATGGCGATGTCCAGCCCCAGCGCGCGCAGGGCGTGCAGGGTGTGCACGGTCTTGTCCACCTGCTGCAGCACGGCGCTTTCGGTGATCTCCAGGTCGATGCCGGCATCGTCGCCCGGCGCCTGCTGCGCCAGCAGGGTGCGCACCAGGTCCAGGAAGTCGGCGCGCCGCAGCTGGATGGCCGACACGTTGACGGCCACGCGCGGCGGCTGGGCCAGGCCCTGGGCCTGCCAGGCGCGCCGGTCGGCCAGCGCCTGGCGCAGGGCCCAGGCGCCGACCTCGACGATGAGCCCGGTCTCCTCCATCAGCGGGATGAACTCGCCCGGCGCCACCACGCCGCGCTCGGGGTCGTGCCAGCGGATCAGCGCCTCCAGCCCCACGGTGCGGCGCGCCACGCAGTCCACCTTGGGCTGGTAGTGCAGCGTGAACTCGCCGGCCTGCAGCGCGCGGCGCAGGCGGTTTTCCAGCGCCAGCTTGGCGGCGATGACCTCGGTCATGCGTGCGTCGTAGAACAGCACCTGGTCCATGGAGCTCTTGGAGCGCTTCATCGCCGCCTCGGCGTTGTGGTACAGGGCCTCGGCGCTGTCGCCGTCCACCGGAAAGCGCGCCACGCCGATGCGCCCGCTCACGCGCAGCTCGGTGCCGCTGGCCACGATGGGGTCGGCAAAGCACTGGCGGTAGAAGTCCTGCAGCATGCGGGCGACCTCGATCTCGGCCCCCTCCTCGTCGAACAGCACGGCGAACTGGTCCGATCCGACGCGCGCCATGTGGCTGGCGCCGTGCAGCAGCCGCGCCATGCGCTCGCCGATCTGGCGCAGCACCTCGTCGCCCACGTGGCGCCCCAGCGAGTCGTTGATGGACTTGAAGCGCTCGATGTCCACCATGGCCAGCACCAGGGTCTGGCGCTCGGCCGCCGCCTGCAGGTGCTGCGCCAGCCGCTCGCGAAACAGCATGCCGTTGGCCTGGCCGGTGAGCGCGTCGTAGTAGGCCAGGCGGTTGATCTGCTCGGCCCGGCGCAGGTGCTCCATGGCAAAGGCCAGGTTGCCCGCCAGCTCCAGCAGCAGCTGGCACTCTTCGTCGTCGAAGAAGCCGACCTCCAGCGAGTGCAGCACCACCAGGCCCACGGTGCGGCGCTCCACCACCAGCGGCAAGATGGCCAGGGAGCGCGAGCCCGCAGACAGCGCGCGCTCGCGCACACCGGGCCAGTCGCTGGCGGCAATGTCGTTCTCGAAGATCGGCTGCCCCTGCTCCAGCAGCTGCGTGAGGCGGTTGCCACCGCCCTGTATCTGCGACTGCATGGCTTCGCGGATGGAGAGCAGGGCCTCGGAGGTCAGGGGCGCGTCGCTCACCGCGGCCATGATGGTCTGCAGGCGCCAGGGTGCGTGCGTGAGCATGCCGATCCAGGCCTTGCGAAAGCGCCCCGTCTCCACCGCGATGCGGCAGGCCTCGGCAAACAGTTCGTCGCGGTCGGTGGCGCGCACGATGAGCGAGTTGATGTCGCTGAGCACGCTGGACACGCGGTGCAGGCGCTGCACGCGGCGCTCACCGAGCTTGGTGCGCACGAACTGGCCCAGCTGCTGGCAGATGGCCTGCACCGAGGCCTGCTGGCGCGCATCGGGCGTGCGCGGGCCGTGCGCCAGCAGCGCCAGCACGCCGAACACCTGGCCGCCCGAGACCACGGGCAGCAGGCTGGCGCTGGCCACCGCGCCGTTTTGCACCAGCCCCTTTTGCACCACGCGTGCGTCGGCCAGCAGGTCGGGCACCCACAGCGGCTCGCCGCTGGCCCACACCCGCCCGGCCAGGCCTTCGCCCTTGTGCAGCACCAGCCGGGCCAGGCCCTCGGGCGGCTCGGGCGGCTCCATGCCCGGCAGGCTCCAGTAGCTGGCCACGCGCAGCACGCCGCGCGCGTCGTCGGCCAGCCAGAAGCGGGCAAACACCCAGCCCTGCGATTCGCACAGGATGCGCAGCACCGCCTGGGCCCCGGCGTCCAGCGCCTGCGCACCGGCCAGCGCGCTGGCGGCGGCATGCTCCAGGCGCAGCAGGGCATCGGTGCATTCGCGCTCGCGCTCCTGCGCGCGCAGCTGGTCCAGCTGCTGCTGCACCTGGGCGTACAGGCGGATGTTCTCGAACACCCGGCCGAAGTGCGCGGCCTGCGCCTCCAGGGCCTGCGCCCCGCTGCTGCCACCGCTGCCGGGCTGCAGCGCCGGCTCGTCCTCCTGCGTGCCGAGCAGCAGCACCAGGCCATCGCAGGCGGTGTGCGCGGCAATGGGCACCAGCCAGGCCCAGCGCGCCTGCGGCAGGTAGCCCCGCAGCGCCTGCGCCAGCGCCGCGCCGCCCTGCCAGCTGTCGGGCCGGGCCAGGTCGATGCGGCGCGTGGCCGGCGGGTCGTCCAGGGCCCCTGCGCCTTCCTGGCCTTCCTGGCCTTCCTGGCCTTCCTGGCCTTCCTGGTCTTCCTGGCCCTCCAGATGGCCCAGGTCGGCCATGTCGGCCAGCGCCGCGGCCACGGCCGGCCGCAGGCCCGGGGGCTCGGTGTGCGGGCCCGTGGCGCACCAGTGCAGGCCCCCGCCCTCCCCCGCACGTGCCACGGCGGTGATGGCGGCCTGCGCCGCAAACAGGCGCTGCACGCCGTGGCAAAAGGTCTCCAGCAGCTGCTGCGGGTCGCGCGCGAAAGACAGCCCCAGGCTCAGCCCCGACAGCCCCTGCAGCCGCGCGTTGGCCTGCTCCAGCAGGGCCAGCTTGTCGATGAGCTTGTCGGTGATGAGCTGCACATGGTCGCGCTCGAACGCCGCGGCGCCGCGCTCGGTGGGCGCCTGGGCCAGCCCGCCCGGTGCCAGCGCGTGCTCCACGGCATGCAAGATGGCTTCGGGCTCGCTCGGCTTGGCCAGCACCGTGTGCACGCCGCAGGCCGCCGCCAGCGCGCGCGCCTCGTGCTCCAGAAAGGTGGCGGTGTAGAAGATCACCTCGGTGGCCTGCACGCGCGCGTCCGCGCTCTCGCGCAGGTGGCGCGCAAAGGCGTAGCCGTCCATGGTGGGCATGAGGATGTCGCAGACCACCAGGTCCGGCCGGTGCTGCAGCACCAGGGCCAGCGCCTGGGCCCCGTCCTCGGCCTGCAGCGGCGTGTGGCCGGCATAGCGCAGCAGGGTCACCACCAGCTCGCGGTTGGCAGGGTCATCGTCCGCCACAAGCACCGTTGCCACGCAGCCTCCCTGGAATACAGCCAGCCCCAAAGGCAGCGCCAGGCACGGCGCCACGCCCCCCTCTGAAACCATTGGATGCGAGAACACCGGCCCGGTCAACCGAAACAATGCCACCGGCGGCGCGGGCCCGGGCCCGCCCGGGATTTCAGGGGCGCCAGCCCTGCAGCGTGGCCTGGATCTGCGCCACGATGGCGGCCAGGCGCTCGTCCCCCATGCGGCTGGCGGGCCCCGCCACCGACACGGCGCCCCCCCCCGCGGGCACGGCCACGGCCACGCAGCGCAGGCCGTCGATCAGTTCCTCATCGTCCACCGCGTAGCCGCGCGTGGCCACCTGGGCCAACTCGTCCAGCAGGCGGGCGCGCGAGACCAGGGTCTTGGCCGTGAATCGCTCCAGCTTCGCGGGCAGCAGGCGGCGCACCTCGTCGGCGGGCTTCAGGGCCAGCAAGGCCTTGCCCACCGCCGTGGCATACACCGGCCCGCGCCAGCCCACATGGCTGTTCATGCGGATGGGGTGGGGCGAGTCGTGCTTGGCCAGGTAGACCACCTGCGCGCCCTCGAGCTGGGCGAAGTGGCAGGTCTCGCCGGTCTGCGCCACCAGGGCCTGCAGCACCTCGGCCACAGCGCTCTGCAGGGCCTCGGGCGTGCCGGCGGCGGCGCCCAGCTCCATCAGCCGGCGCGTCAGCCGGTACTTGGTGTCGGCCCGCCCCACGATGCCGTGCGCCATCAGCGTGCGCAGGATGCGCAGCGCACTGGCGCGCGGCAGGCCCACGGCGCGGCTCAGCTCGTTGAGGCCCTGCACCGGCTGCGCGGCAAAGGCTTCGAGCATCAGCACGGCATGGCTCACGGTGTTGACCAGGGGCGGGCGCTCGCCGCCGCCCGGCGCGCTTGAAACGTTTTTGTCGGTGTGCATAATCCGATCTTCCAAAGTGCAATTTGGATACCACTAGTTCATTATACATACCATTATGCTCACACCGCAATTCCAGGCCGCCGTCGTGCAATCGGCCGCCGTGGCCTTCGACAATGAACGCACCCTGCAGCGCATGAAGGGCCTGGCCGACCAGGCGCGCAGCAAGGGGGCCTCGCTGGTCGTGTTCCCGGAGGCCATGCTCGGCACCTACCCCAAGGGCAGCACCTTCGGCGCCTACGTGGGCGGGCGCAGCCCGCGGGGGCGCGACGAGTTCCTGCGCTACCACCAGAACGCCATCGACGTGCCGGGCCCCTACATCGACGCGCTGGCCGCCCTCGCGCGCGACCTGGGCATCTACCTGGTCACCGGCGTCATCGAGCGCGCGGGCGGCACGCTGTACTGCACGGTGGTGTTCTTCGACGACAAGGGCAGCTACCTGGGCAAGCACCGCAAGCTCATGCCCACGGGCAGCGAGCGCACGGTGTGGGGCTTTGGCGATGGCTCCACCCTGCCGGTGTACGACACGGGCCTGGGCAAGCTGGGCGCCGTGATCTGCTGGGAGAACTACATGCCCCTGCTGCGCACGGCCATGTACGCCAAGGGCATCGAGCTGTACTGCGCGCCCACGCTGGACGGGCGCGACAGCTGGCCCGCGTCCATGCAGCACATCGCCATCGAGGGGCGCTGCTTCGTCTTCAGCGCCAACCAGTACGCCACGGCGGCCGACTACCCGGCCGGCTATGTCAACGCCGGCAACGCCGACCAGGGCCAGCCCTTCAGCCGCGGCGGCAGCTGCATCGTGGACCCGTTCGGCAACTTCCTCGCAGGCCCCAACTTCGAGGGCGAGGCCGTGCTGCTGGCCCCCATCGACCTGGCCGACACGGTGCGCGGCAAGTACGACCTGGATGTGACCGGCCACTACGCGCGGCCCGATGTGTTCCAGCTCTTCGTCAACGAGCGCGCGCAGGAAGTCGTGACCACCACCACGACGACCACTGCCACTGCCACCACCACCAGCGCAGGGCCGTTTGCATGAACCACGCCATGGCCACCTGGCGCGAGCGCATTGCCGCCGCGCACGACCGCATCGCGCCCTTCACCCTGCGCACGCCCTGCGCCACGCTGCCCGCGGGCTCGCTGGGGGTGCCGTGGCGCCTCACGCTCAAGCTGGAGCAGTTGCAGCGCACCGGCTCGTTCAAGCCGCGCGGGGTGTTCAACCGCCTGCTGGCCGCGGGCACGCCCATCCCGGCCGCGGGGCTGGTGTGTGCCTCAGGCGGCAACCACGGCATGGCGCTGGCCCATGCGGCGCAGCGCTTTGGCGTGCCCTGCGAGGTGTATGTGCCCAGCGTCACCTCGGCCTTCAAGCGCGAGCGGCTGCAGGCCTGCGGCGCCACCGTCATCGAGCATGGCGAGGTGTTCGCCCAGGCGCTGGAGGCCTCCGAGCGCCGGGCCCAGGCCACGGGCGCCTGGTCCATCCACGCCTTCGACCATGCGGACACGCTGGCCGGCCAGGGCACCATCGCCAAGGAGATCGAGGAGCAGATGGCGGCAGACACCGGCCTGCCCGATGCCGTGATCGTGGCCGTGGGCGGCGGCGGGCTCATCGGCGGCATCTCGGGCTGGTTTGGCCGCAGCACCCGGGTGATCGGCGCCGAGCCCGCGCGCTGCCCCACCCTGCACGAAGCCCTGCGCGCCGGCGGCCCGGTCACCGTGCAGACCGGCGGCGTGGCCGCCGACGCCCTGGGCTGCCGCGAACTGGGGGCCGAGCCCTACCAGGTGCTCAGCGCCAACGGCGTGGCCAGCTGCCTGGTGTCGGAAGAAGCCATCACCGCCGCCCAGCGCGCGCTGTGGGACGAGCTGCGCCTGCTGGTCGAACCCGCCGCCGCCGTGCCCCTGGCCGCCGCACGCAGCGGGCAACTGGGGCGGGAGCTGGGGCTGGGGCCCGATGCCAGCGTGTGCCTGGTGGTGTGCGGGGGCAATGTGGCGCCGGGGGCGACTTGAGGCGGCTGGCGGCTGCTGCCGCCTCCGCCTGCACCGATGGCCCCGAGTGGCCCGTCAAAGATCCAGATCCACCCACAGCGCCGCGTGGTCCGACGCTGCGTGCTTCTCGTCGGTCAACTCGGGATAGGTGTCCCAGCGCTGGGGGACTTGTCACCCGCTCCAGGGGCAACCGGGCAAGCCGAAGGGGCCATGGGAGTTGGCGGCTTGGCGAGGACACCCATTGAGATTGGTGCAAACGTCCTGCACCACGACCACCACTTTGTCAAACCCTACAGGGGGTGAAGGGTCAAGCCGGCAAACCGGTATAGGGCGGAGCCTTTTCAGGCTTCAGCGGCATGCTTGGTCCATCGGGTTCACGCAGCGGGAGACCCCCAGTAGGGTTTTGCATCCGCGAGTCGTGACAGGAGACTTATCTCATGGACACACAGCACTACCTCCGTCAACTGAAGCGGCCCGCAAAGGCCTTAGGCAAGCCGCTCTGTCTGGCCATTGCCGCAACACCCGTCCTGGCCTTGGTGGCTCTGTGTCTGGGGCACTCTGTTGCGCTTTCTATTTCTCCCTCAGCCGGCGTGCAGTTCTTCACCCAAAGCCCGACCGCAGCTACCGCGCTGGCCCGGCCGCCGGCGTGTTCTGCGGCGACTCCACAGGTGCAGCCAGCGCCAGCAGTGCCCCAAACGCCGCAGCCCCCAGGCCTGCAGACACCCACAGCGCCCCCGCGCCCAGGCGGTCCAGGCACAGCCCAAACAGCCAGGGGGATGCCGCCTGGGCAATGCGCGCCGGCACCATGAGCAGACCCTGCCGGTGCCCGTAGCCCGCCGGCCCGAACAGCACCAGTGGCAGCGTGCCCTTGGCAATGGTCAGGATGCCGTTGCCCGCGCCATGCAGCAGCGCAAACACCGCCGCTACCGGCGCGCCAGCCACCGCGAGCAGGCCGGCTCCCAGCGGGTGCATCAGCGCCGCCAGGCGGGCGGACAGCAGGGGGTGCACATGGCGCAGAAAACCGAACTCCAGCAGGCGCCCCGCCACCTGCGCCGGGCCAACCAGGGCGCCCACGGCCACGGCGGTCGCGAGCGTGGCGCCGCCCTCCTGCAGCAGGCGCGGCAGGTGCGAGGCCATGGCGGTGCTGGTGAACCAGGTGGCCGCGAACACAAAGGCCAGTAGCAGGGTGGCCTGGCGCGCATGCACCGGCTCCTGGCCGGCGGCGCTGGCCTGGGCAGCATGTGGCGGTGCAGTGATGGCAGCCGCCGCTTCGGCCTGCGGTCGGCGCGGCGTCCAGGCATTGAGCGGCAAGCCCACCACCAGGTGCAGCGCCGCCCAAGCCCCGCAGGCGCCACGCCAGCCCCATTGGGACTCCATCCACATCGACAGCGGCCAGCCCACCGTGCTGGCAAAGCCGGCGATCAGGGTGATGCCCGTGATCGAGTTGCGCGCGTTCTTGCCATGCAGATGCACCAGCGCGGCAAATGCCGCCTCATACAGCCCGCTGCCCATGCCCACGCCCAGCAGTACCCAGGCGGCGAACAGGCCCCAGACGCCCTGGGCCATCGCCAGCGCCGCCAGGCCCAGCGCAAACACCAGGCTGGTGGCCATCAGCACCGGCCGGCCACCCCAGCGGTCGATGCTGCGGCCCGCGTACGGCCCCAGCAGCGCGGAGACGACCAGCGCACAGGAGAAGGCGGCAAACACCGTGGGGACCGACACCCCCAGCTCCCGGGCCATGGGCACCGCCAGGATGGCCGGCAGGTAGTAGGTGGAGGCCCAGGCCAGGGTCTGGGCCGTGCCCAGGCTGGCGACGGTGGTTGCTGATGTCAGGCGTGGCAAGAGGAATCCCCTCGGCTAATCCATGGGACGGCGGGCATCAGCCGCAGCATGACGCCTTGGCAGGAGCCACCTGCAAGGAGACGGCCTTGGACGCCGTGGGAGCCGCAGCCGGAGGACAGCCGCATCCCCCGCTGCCCTTGGCCTTCTCTGTCTCGTCCAGCGCGCAGCAGGTCGACGTGTCTTGCACCGCCGGGCCGCCGCAGCAACCCGATGCAGTGGCAGTCTGCCCCGTTGCCGGCTCGGAAAGGTCCACCGAGCACACGCCCGTTTGAGGCAGATCGAGCTGCACCTGGTTGGCGGCCACCCAGTCGCCGGCAATGGCGGCCACCACGGAACGCGCCTGCTCATACCCCGTGGCCATCAGGAAGTTGGGGGCACGCCCGTAGCTCTTGGCGCCGATGGCATAGAAGCCGGGCTCCGGGTGTGCCAGCTCCTTGTGCCCATGGGGGCGCACGGTGCCGCAGCTGTGCAGGTTGGGGTCGATCAGGTCGGCCAGGGCCTCGGTGCTTTCGATCCAGGGATCGAGCCGGGTGCGCAGCTCGCGCGCCAGCGACAGGTCGGGGCGCGAGCCTGCGGCCACGATGATCTCCTCAATGCCAGCCACAGGGGCCACGTCGGGATCGATGGCGCGCACGGTCATGCGGCCCCCGTCCCGTTCGATGGCCTGCACCCCGAAGCCCTGGTGCAGGACGATGCGCCCGCGCTCGACGAGGTCGCGCAGCCGGGTGCCCAGGGCACCGCGCGCCGGCAACCCGTCGGCACTGCCACCACCGAAAATCTTGCGCAGGTCCTTGCCCCGCACCGCCCAGTGCACGCGGGTGCCAGGTTCTTCATCAGCCAGTGCGGCCAGCGCCAGCAGGTTGCCTGCGGCCGAATGGCCCGCGCCCACCACCATCACCGAGCGGCCCGCATAGCGGCTGCGGCCAGCGCCCAGAATGTCCGGCATGCCATAGGCGATGTGTTCCCGCGCCGCACGCTCGCCCAGGGCAAAAAAGCCATGGATGCCCATGGGATTGGGCTGGCCCCAGGTGCCCGATGCGTCGATGACCGCTTGGGCCCGGACCTCTTTCACACCGTCTGCGGTCTGCACCTGCAGCACAAAATCCGCATGCTCGCGCCCCGCCGTCTTGAGCTTGTCGAAGCCAACGCGGGAGATACCCAGCACCCGATGGCCAAAACGGAGGTGCGGCTGCAGTGCACCGTGCGCTGCGAGCGGCCCCAGGTAGCGCTCCACCAGTTCGCCGGCGGTGGGCAGCCCTTCGGGGTCGGGCATGGCCCAGCCGGTGCCCTCCAGCAGCGCGCGCGCCGCGCTGTCCACGTTGTAGCGCCAGGGCGAGAACAGGCGCACATGGCCATACGACTGCAGGTGGGCGGCAACGCCCGGCCCGGCCTCGAAGACCTCTACCCCAAGGCCACGGCGCACCAGGTGCGCTGCGGCGGCCAGCCCGATGGGACCGGCGCCGACCACGGCCACGGTGAATGCGCAAGGGGATGTGGAATCAGCCATGGTTAGCTCCTTCGTATTTCGTAGATTAACGAACATTCATGACAAAAAGAAGAGGCCTGGGCCTCCTCACAGCGACTGGACCAACTGCTTGAGTTCGGCAAGCCGCGCAGGGTTGATGCAGTAGCAGGTGCGCTGTTCCTCGGCGGAGCCCAGGATCAGACCCGCCTCCTTGAGCACTTTCACATGCTGTGACGTGGTGGACGGTGCCAGGCCCACCACATCGGCCAGGCTGCCGAAGTAGCACTGTCCATAGCTCGACAGATGGCGCAGCAACTGGATGCGCGCCGGGTGGGCCAGTGCCTTGAGCAGCATGGCCAGCTCGGCCGTGCGGTCGTCGTCCAGCAGGACCAGCACCTCTTCTTCGTCACCAGGGCAGCAGGACATACGGCATCTCTCTTAATTCGTATTTTTACGAATGATCGATCCTTGCACGACGCGTGTCAAGCGCGGCAGCACGCGGGCCCGAACATCGACCTCAATTGGACCCAGTAACTCGAACGCGCCGGATAACCCGCGCTGGACGCGAACAGACCCACCCGCGCAGGGTCATTGCCCGCGGGCGTGTAGCGGAAGGTGCCGAAGACCTGGTCCCACAGGACGAAGGCACTGCCGAAGTTGGAGTCACCCTCGCTGCTGTTCGTGGAGTGGTGCCAGCGGTGCAGCTCGTTGGTGCTGAAAACATAGTTGGCCCAGCCGCTGCGCAGATCGAGGTTGGCATGCTGGAGCATGAGCACCGGCTGCGAAATGGCGAGGTAGCACAGGATGGCCTCGGACGAGAAGCCCAGCAGCAGCGCCGGCAGCATGGACAGGGCGAAATTGATCGCGTAGTTCAGCGGGTGAAAGCGCAGGTTGTTCAGTGCGTAGAGGCGCTCGCTGCTGTGGTGCATGGCATGCAGCCACCACAGCGGCCGGAGCGTGTGGTGCAGCCGATGCGCCCCGTACTTGCCGAGCTCGATGAACAGCGTGGCCAGAAGGGCCTGCAGCGCAAAGGGCAAGCCCTGCAACCACGCCGATGTGCCGGTAGTTCCCGGCCCGCCCTGCCCATACACCGCGAGCAGCGCCAGTGTGCCCAGCAGCTTGAGCAGCGGCTCCACCACGGCGACCATGGTGGCTGCGCTGGCCCAGTCCGTGGCGCGGTCGCCATCCGGCTGGTTCCAGCCTGCCCGGTAGGGAAAGCAGCGTTCCAGCACACTGGCCAGCAGCAGCGCCGCAGCCGAGCAGATCAGCACCACGGGCTCCAGCGGTCCACCGGCATCGCGGGCCACGGCGAAGGCGCCGAGGCCGGCCACAAAGACCAGGACCAAGAGGTAGCGGGACAGGAAGGCGGGCATGGTCGGTCCTTGTGTTTCAGGCCTGGAGTGTTTCGGCGCGGAAGGCCAGGGCATCGAATTTCAGAGGGACGGTGGGATGGGCTGGCGACTGCAGGCTGCACTGCCACCAGCCCACGTCATGCCACTGCCCGTGCTTGAAGCCGACCTTGCGGTACACGCCCAGCGCCTCGAATCCGACCGACTCGTGCAGCGCCGCGCTGGCCTGGTTGGGCAAGGCAATGCCGGCAAAGGCCTGGCAGTAGCCGAGCCCGATCAGGGCGTGCTTCAACTCCCCATACAGCCGCTTGCCGATACCCTGGCCGCGTGCGTCCTCGCGCATGTAGGCCGTGGTGTCCACGGACCACTGGTAGGCCGCGCGCTCACGGTGCTTGCTGGCATACACATAGCCGTTGACCCGGCCCTGCGCGTCCTCGCTGACCAGCCAGGGCAACTCCTGCAGGGTCTTGGCAATGCGCTCGCGCATCTGCTCCACGGTCGGCACCTCCAGCTCGAACGAGATGCTGGTGTGCGCCACGATGGGCGCGTAGATGGCCGTGATGGCTTCAGCGTCGGCGGTGCTGGCGGTGCGGATGGTCATGGGAAACATCTGATGGTGGCGGGGTGAAGGAGGAGCGCAGTGCCGCTCAGCAGCACGGGTCCGCGCCCTTCGGAGGGCTCGGCAAGCTGCAGCAAGGCGCGGCCTGGTCCTGCCGCAGCGCCTTGAGCAGCAGCTGCAGCGACTTCTCGACGGCAGCACGGTCACGCCCGCTCAGGCATCCGAGCAGCTGCGCCGCATGGGCGTCCAGGGTGGTGTTCAGTTCGTGGACCTTGCGCTCCCCCTCGGCGGTGAGGGTGACCAGCCAGCTGCGGGCATCCTGCGGGTTGGGCTCCTTGGTCACCAGGCCCCGCTCGGCCATGGCCTCCACGGCGCGCGAGACCCAGCTCTTTTCCAGGCTCACGCGCGCGCCCAGTTCGGACAAGGGCAACGGGCCCGAGCGCCCCAGCTCGGTCAACAGGTGGCACTGGGTGTTGGTGGTGCTGCTGCACTCGGCCACCACACGCTGGGCCCGCGTGTAGATGCGGGCGACTTCGCGCAGCACGCTTCCTGGGTTGGTGGCGGTCATATTTGGTTGTGTGTAGCACCTAATGGGGTGCAGATTAGCCACCCGGCTCTTCGTTGTCAATAGCAACTACCTGCGTGAGCCGAGTAGCTGGCGGGGCATCAGATCGACGCCTGGTTGACCCGGCGCATCAGCGCCTCGCCCGATTCCTTGCGCTCGCTGTAGCGGTCCACCAGGTAAGGCGACACGTCGCGCGTGAGCAGGGTGAACTTCACGGGTTCTTCCATCACGTCCACGATGCGGTCGTCGTCGCCGAACCCCTCGAAGGCCTTGGCCACGGAGGACTGGTTGGGGATCGTGCGCATGCGCATGCAGCGCCCTATCCGTCGACGCCTTTGCAGCCACCGGCGTGGTGAAGGATGCAATGGTCTGCACCAACATCATCGGCAGCGACCTGGGCCCCAAGATCACCCCTATCGGGTCACTGGCCACACTGCTGTGGCTGCACGTGCTGGAGCGCAAGGGCATCCGCATCGGCTGGGGCACCTATTTCCGGGTGGGGGTGGTGCTCACCGCGCCCGTATTGCTGGTCACGCTGGCGGCGCTGGCGCTGCGGCTGTCCCTCTTGCGGTAGACCAGCGCAATAAAGAAACGGCCACGGCCTTGCCTGGCATCCGCAGCAAGACGAGGCCCAAGGCCTATGGCCCGGCCACCACCACCGTCTGCACCCGCCCGTCCGCCAGCCGCACGCGCAGCAGCACGGACCCGCCGGGCGACTGTTCCAGCCACACACTGCCCGTGCCCGTGCCGCTGCCGCCCGCAGGCACCTGGGCCAGTTCGGCCTGGGGCTGCAGCAGGTAGGCGCTGCCGGCCAGCACCAGGCGCACTCTGCCGTCCAGGCCCATTTGCCACTGGGCCTGGGCGTCGGCGCTGCGCAGCAGGGCCAGCAGTGCGGCGGGCTCGGCCAGGGCGGGCTGCAGCGGTGTGCGCAGGCCGTTGGGCTGCACCAGCATGGGCTGGCCGCCGGGGCCTGTGGGCTCGATGCGGGGGGTGCCGCCCTGCGGCGTGCCGGCGCTGGCCACCCAGCCGGGGCGCAGCGACAGGGCGGTGCCGCCGGGCACGTCGATGCGCCAGGTGCCCGCGCTGCCGATGCTCAAGCGTGCGCCGGGCAGCAGCGCCTGCAGGGCCTGCAGTGCGGCGCCCAGGTCCAGCGGCGCGGGGCCGAAGGTCTGCACCACGCCCTGGTGGGCGATGCGCAGGGTGCCGTCGGGCGCGATGCTGGCGCCGTTGGGCACGCTCAAATCCACCACGGGCGCGGCCAGCGGCAGCAGGCCCAGGGTGGTGCCGTCGGGCAGGGTGAAGAGCACCGTGCCCAGGCTGCTTTGGCCGCTGCTGGCCAGGGGCAGGCCGAGCAGGCTGCGCAGCGCGGCGCCGGCCTGGGCCAGCAGGCTGCTGCCGGGGGTGCGGGCGGGCGCGGGCCCGTCGAGCGCGAAGGCGCCGCCCGGCGTGCCCAACAGTTGCAGGCCGTTGGGCAAGGGGGTGGGCAGGGTGCTGGTCTGCAGCGTAACCTGTTGCACCAGGCCCTGGGGCGAGATGCGGGCCTGCTCGCCCACCAGCAGCGAGACGCTGCCCTGGCCGTTGTTGTTGCTGTTGCTGCACGGCGGGGCGCACTGCACCACCGCGCTGCCTTCGAGCACGCGCACCACCAGGCTGCCATCGGCCTGGCGCTGGGCTTCGATGCGCGCGCCGCCCAGGCCGGCCACCACCTGGCGGCCGCTGGCGCTGGCGCCCGGGCCTGCGGGGCCCACGTCGAGCAGCACCTGGTCGGGCTGGCGGCTGGCCACCTGCAGGCTGCCGGTGGTGTTGTTGCCCAGGCCCAGCACGGGGGTGCCGTTGCCGGCCCGCAGCACGCTGGCCTGCCCGCCGCCAGACTGGGCCACGGTGAGGCTGCCGCCCGTGCTGCCCAGCTGCACCGTGGCGCTGCCCTGCGCCGGCGGCACGATGCTGCCGCCTGCGGCCGAGGGCTGCACCGTCAGCGTCGAGCCGCTGCCCAGCGTGGCGCTGGTGGGGGCCGCCAGGCTGCCGCTGGCACCGGGCGCCAGCACCACGGGCTCGGGCGCGGGCGGCGCGCCGCCGCCGGCGTCGGGCACGGGGAGCATGACGGTGGTGCTGGCGGCCGATGGCGTGCCCGCGCCCTGGGCGTTGCTGGCCGTGACGCGGAAGCTGTAGGCCGAGCCGTTGGCCAGCCCGGCCACGGTGCACAGCAGCGCGCCCGTGGTGGTGCAGCCCTTGCTCGCGTCCTGCACCGCCACCACGGTGTAGCCGGTGATGGGGCTGCCGCCGTTGGTCAGCGGCACCTGCCAGGCCACGCGCGCCTGGCCATCGCCGGGGCTGGCGCCCACGCCCTGCGGCGCGCCGGGCGTGCCCGCCGGGGTGACCGTGCCAGTGGTGGCCGGCGGCGAGTTGTGGTAGAAGTTGTTCGCCACCACGTTGAAGCTGTAGGCCTGGCCGTTGGTGAGCCCCGTCACGCTGCAGCTGGTGGCCGGATAGTAGACCGCGCAGCCCTTGGTGTTGTCCTGCACGGCCGTCACCGAGTATTCGTAGAAGAAGCCGCCGCCCTCGAAGAGGGGTTCCGTCCAGGACACGGTGGCCTGGCCATCGCCCGGCACCACGCCAACAATGCCCGGCGCCGAGGGCGGGCTCACCAAGACGATGATGCTGTAGAGCCGCGAGTAGCTGCAGCCGCTGGCGTCGGACACCGTGACGGTGAAGCTGAAATTGCCGGTCGCCGTGGGGCTGCCGGAGGTGGTGCCGCTGGCCGACAGCGTGACCCCCGGCGGCAGGGCGCCCGTGGTGATCGCATAGCTGGGCGTGCCCAGCGCGCCGGTCTGGCTCAGCGTCTGGCTGTAGGCCACGCCCCAGCCACCGTTTGGCAAGGTGGCGGGGCTCAGGGTCAGGGTGGGGCAGACGTAGGGGGTGTACTGCACCTCGTCGATGCCCACCGTGCTGGAGGTGGGCTGCTGCGCCGCGTTCACGAAGTAGCGAAAGCCGATGCGGCCCGAGGTGGGCGCCGGCAGGCCGGAGAGGGTCACGGTGTACTGGGTCCAGTTGTTCGGGTATCCGAAGGACACCATCGTGGGGTTGACGGCCGCCAGCAGCGTATTGAAGTCCCCCACGCTGGTCGCCGTGGCGCCCACGTTGGTGCTGGCGCCATTGGTGCTCAGGCGCACTTCCAGGCGGTCGCTGGCAGCGCCGGCACTGCGGGTGTAGAAGGTCAGCACATCGCCATTGCGAAAGGTGCGGTTGGGCGTGAGCATCCAGTTGCTGATGTCGCCACCGGCGGCCGCATTGTTCAGGCTGGCCTCGATGTACGCAGTGGACGCGCCGTTGTACGCGTTGAACAGCGTCGCGCCCCCCTGCAGCCAGGTAGCGGCACTGCCCACGGGGCTGCTGTTGTTCTGCAGTACCCAGCCGCTGCCGGCCAGGGTGCTCACGTCGTCGAAGCTCTCCGTAAAGCCCTGGGCCGCGGCCTGCCGGGGCAGCAAGCCCAGCGCGACCACTGCCACCAGCAGCAGTGCCGCCCCCAAGGCACCCATGCGCGCGCGCCAAAGCCCCACCATTTTCCCCATCGTCTGCAACGCCTTGCCCATGGGCAGCCCCTGTGTCGTGTGTGTGCGAAGGCGCAAGTGTATGGATGTAACAGCGCCGCCGATAGCCCTGGCTTGTCACAAGAACTAGGGACAGACAGGCCCGGCCAAACCCGCTAGATTCGCGCGCAGTTACATGTCCACACACCGCCGGCGCGCCTTCGGCTCCGGCCCGAAAGCCCCTCTCCATGAGCGCCTTTGCCCGCCTCTGTGCCTTGTTGTTTTTGCCCTCCCCCCATCTGGCCCTGCGCCGCGCTCTGGCCCTGCTCGCGGGGTTGGTGCTGCTGGCCCTGGGTGCAGCCCTGCCGGCGCGTGCGCAAGGCACGGCGGTGCCCGGCTCGATCCTGGGCCAGCCGGTGCAGCAGGTGGCGGTGGGCTGGTACCACGGTTGCGCGCTGACGACGGCAGGGGCTGTGTACTGCTGGGGGCGCAACCATGCGGGCCAGTTGGGAGATGGCACCACCGTGGACAACCCGCTCCCCCGGCCTGTGGTGGGCCTGGCGTCCGGCGTGGTGGCCCTGGTGGCCGGGGCCTGGCACAGCTGCGCGCTGACCACGGCCGGGGCCGTGCAGTGCTGGGGTTTTCCGGTGGGCAGCACGCCCCAACCCGTGCCAGGCCTGTCGGCCGGGGTGGCGGCCCTGGCCGCGGGCGATGAGCACACCTGCGCGCTGACCACGGCCGGCACCGTGCAATGCTGGGGGGTCAACCGTGACGGCCAGCTGGGCAATGGCAGCACCACCGACGCCAGCACGCCCCAGCCGGTCACCGGCCTGGCCAGCGGCGTGGCCGCCATCGCGGCGGGCGGCAGACACACTTGCGCGCTGAGCATGGCCGGTGCGGCGCAGTGCTGGGGGTACAACGACAACGGCCAGCTGGGCGATGGCAGCACCACCAGCGCCACCACGCCCCGGCCGGTCACCGGCCTGGCCAGCGGGGTGGCCGCCATCGCAGCGGGGGGGACCAGCACCTGCGCCCTGAGCTCCGCCGGGGCGGTGCAGTGCTGGGGCCAGAACAGCTACGGCCAACTGGGCAACGGCGGCAGCGCCGACGCCAGCACCCCCCAGCCGGCCAGCGGCCTGGCCAGCGGGGTGGCAGCGCTGGAGGCCGGGGTCAACCACGCCTGCGCGCTGACCACGGCCGGTGCCCTGCAGTGCTGGGGCAGCAACTCCAACGGGCAGTTGGGCAACGCCAGCCCCACCGCCACCTTCACCACGCCCCAGGCCGTGGCAGACCTCGCCAGCGGGGTAAGGGCCATTGCGGCGGGGGGCAACCACAGCTGCGCCGTGACCACGGCGGGGGCCGTGCACTGCTGGGGCTGGAACAACTACGGCCAGTTGGGCAACGGCAACACCACCGATGCCAACACCCCCCAGCCCGTGGCCGTGCTGGGCGGGGCGGTGAAGGCATTTGCCGGGGGGTTTGAGCACACCTGTGCCGTGAGCGCGAGCGGGGGCGTGTACTGCTGGGGCAGCAACAGTGGGGCGCAGCTGGGCAATGGCGGCTTCACCAGTACCGGCACGCCCCAGGCGGTCACGGGGCTGTCCACCGGGGTGGCGGCGGTGGCCGCGGGCTACGGGCACAGCTGCGCACTGACCACCGAGGGCGCAGTGAAGTGCTGGGGCGAAAACGCTGGCGGGCAGCTGGGCGACGGCACCACCACCCGGTCCACCACCCCCAAGGCCGTGCTCGGCCTGCCCGGCCCGGCCCAGGCCGTGGTGACCAGCGGCAGCACCAGCTGCGCCCTCATCGCCGCCAGCGGCGCGGTCTACTGCTGGGGCGTGGGCGTGTCCGGCCAACTGGGCAACGGCACCAACACCAGCTACTCCACCGCGCCCGTGCCCGTGCAGGGGCTGCAAAGCGGCACCACGTCGCTCTCGGCAGGCGGCAGACACCTGTGCGCCATCAACGCGGCGCAGGAGGTGGTGTGCTGGGGCGAGAACTACGCCGGCGCTTTCGCCCTCACGGGCAGCAGCTACAACACGCCCATCACCAACCCCGGCCTGTCGGGCAGCTTCGCCGCCGTGGCGGCGGGCGGCATGCACACCTGTGCGCTGAGCACGGCCGGCGCGGTCAAGTGCTGGGGCGACAACGCCTATGGCCAGGTGGGCAACGGCACCATGGTCCCCTACAACATCGCGCCGAGGGACGTCGTCGGCATGGGCAGCGGCGTCACCGCCATCGCCACCAGCACGATCTCCAGTTGCGCCATCACCTCCGACGGCGCCGCCTGGTGCTGGGGTGGCAACTACAACACCGGCATGGTGGGCAACGGCAGTTCGCCCGACGCCAGCCGCCCCATGGCCGTCACCGGCCTGGCCAGCGGCGTGCAGTCCCTCATGACCGGCCACAACCACGCCTGCGCGCTCACCACCGCCGGCGCGCTGCAGTGCTGGGGCAAGGGCAACGCGGGCCAGTTGGGCAATGACAGCGTGGCCAGCCCCCAGCGCCAGCCCGTCCCCATCGTCGCGGGCCAGACCATCGACTTCGCAACGCCCGTGCCCCTGCCCGCGCAGGGCACCAGCAGCACCACCCTGGCGGCCACGGCCAGCAGCGGCCTGGCCGTGCAGTTCGAGTCGTGGACGCCGGATGTGTGCACGGTGAGCGGCACCACCCTCACCGTGCTGCCCGGCAAGACCGACCACTGGTGCGGCGTGCAGGCCCGCCAGCCCGGGCTGAGCACCGGCCCCGTCGCCGCCCCCGCGCAGGCGCGGCTGATGCGGGTGCAGTCCGGCGTGCCCGACGCGCCCACCGCCGTGGTGGCCAGCGCCGGCAATGCCCAGGCCACGGTGGGCTGGACCGCGCCGGCCTACGCCGGCAGCAGCGCCCTCACCCGCTACACCGTGACCACGGTGGAAGACAACACCAAGACCTGCAGCGTGACCACCGGCAGCCCCCTGGCCACCACCTGCACGGTGACCGGCCTGGCCAACGGCACGGCCTACACCTTCACCGCCCGGGCCACCAATGCGGCGGGCGACAGCGAGGCATCGGCCCCCAGCACCACGCCCGTGGTGCCCGCCACCGTGCCCGGCGCCCCCACGGCCCTGGCGGCCACCGCCGGCGATGCCCAGGCCGTGGTGCGCTGGACAGCGCCCGCCAGCAACGGCGGCAGCGCCCTCACCGCGGTCACGGTGAGTGCCGTGCAGGACAGCACCAAGACCTGCAGCGTGACCACCGGCAGCCCGCTGGCCACCACCTGCACGGTGCTGGGCCTGACCAATGGCACGGCCTACACCTTCACCGCCAAGGCCACCAACGCCGCAGGCGACAGCGTGCCCTCGGCCGCCAGCGCACCGGCCACGCCCACGGCCCCGCCCGCCGGCGGCGGTGGTGGCGGCGGCCCTGCCGGGGTCACCATCAACACCCCCGGCACCAGCACCACCATCACCGACCCCACGCAACCCATCACCGTGGGCCCGGATGCGGCGGGCGCCACCCTGGTGCTGCCCGGCACGGGCACCGCGCCGGTCACGCTGCAGCTCGCCGTCAATGGCCAGTCGCTCACTGTGACCGCGCTGCCGGGCGCGCAGTTGCAGGTCGCCCAGGTCAAGGGCCAGACCGTGCTGGTGCTCGTCGTGCTGCAGGGCTCGGCCTCGATGACCTCGACCGCCCCGGGCCAGCCCATGTCGCTGGCGGGGGAGGTGCTGCTGTCGTCCGGTGCCGCCGGTACGCGCATCGATGCGCAGCCGCTGGCGGTGGCGGTCGTTTCGGGTTCGCTGGTGCCGCCCAACGGCTCGCTGCCTGAACTCGGCGGCAAGGGATTGCAGGCCGGTGAACGGCTGCAGATCGATGCGACCGGCAAGCTGGTGTCCATCACCCTGGGTTCGATCAAGGGCGATGGAACTCAGCCGGGTGATACGATGGTGTTTGCCAACCTGCCGACATCGATCACCGTGGATGGCAAGGTGTTTGCGCGCATCGCCGGTACCGTGCCACGCCTTGCAGGGGCGAATCTGACCCAGGGCCTCGAAGTCACGGCCTCGGGTGTTTTGCTGCTGCGCGATGGCACCCAGGTGCTGCAACTGCTGCCCACCCAGCCCATCACCATCGACGCGCGCCTGCCCGATGGCGTGAGCTTCACGCCCCTGGGCCTGCTGCGCTGGGTGCGGGGTGGGGTCGTGGTGCAGTTCGCGCCCGCCGTGGCCGACCTCGCAGGCCTGGCCAGCGCGGTGACCGCAGTGCTACCCGATGCCAAGCTCAAGCTCGGTGCCGAGGGTGTGATCCAACTGACCACGGGTGGTGCCACCTATGTACTCAGGCCCGATTGGGCCGGAGCGGGCACGGCCACCGGCACGCCGCAGATCGGTGTGGACGCACAAGGCCGCATCTACCTGCAGATCGGCACGGGCGCCAAGCAACTGCTGCTGCCCGCGCTGCTGAGCCCCACGCAGGCCCAGGCGATCTTCACCGCCGCCCTGCCCGGCTCCGCACTGGCTTTGCGTTCGGGCGCCAGCGATGGCTCACTTACGCTCACGCTGGGTGGTACGCAATGGCGCCTGGTGCCGCAGTGGGTGCTGCCCAGCGGCAACGACGCTGCCCAGACCACCCCCTGGCGCCTGGGCGCCGATGGCGTGCTCTACCTCAAGCTCGGCACCCAGGTGCAGGGGGTCAAGATCGCGGACTGAGGCCTGGCCGCGGCCCCCTGGCAAAGGCTCCTGCGGGAGCCTTTGTCACAAGAACTAGGGACATACAAGCGGGGCGGAAACATCTAGATTCCTGCGGTAACAAAGCACCGGCGCAGCGTGCGCGCCGGTGTGCCCGTTCGAATCCTGAAAGCGATGGTTCCCCCATGAGCGCCCCTGCCTGCCGCCCCGACCTCTCCCCCCGCACTGCCCTGCGCCGCACCCGGGCCCTGCCGGCCTGGCTGCTGCTGTTGTTGTTGCCGCTGCTGGCCCTGGTGGCGGCGCCCGCGGCGCGCGCGCAAGACGCCTCGTGGCTGGGCCAGCCGGTGCAGCAGGTGGTGTCGGGTGCCCACCACAGCTGCGCGCTCACGGCGGCGGGCGCGGTGTACTGCTGGGGCCGCAACAACCTGGGCCAGCTGGGCAACAACACCACCATCGACTCCAGCACGCCGCAACCGACCTGGGACCTGGGCAACAGCGTGATCGCGCTGTCGGCGGGGCACAGCCACACCTGCGCGCTGTCCTCGACCATGGGGGTCGCCTGCTGGGGCGACAACAGCTTGGGCCAGTCGGCCTACCAGTTCGGCACCTATGCCACCCGGCCCGCGAGCCCGGTGACCGGCTCGGGCACGGTGGTCGGCATTGCCACCGGGCGCGCCCACTCCTGCCTGCTCGACACCACCGGGGCGGTGGTTTGCTGGGGCGACAACAGCCATGGCCAGTGGGGCATTGGAACGAGCGCGGGCAGCAGCTACCGGCTCGGGGCCGCGCCCACGGGCCTTTCCAGCGGCGTGGCGGCCATCACGGCCGGCGAGTACCACAGCTGCGCGGTGATGGCCCGCACGGGGGCCGTGCGCTGCTGGGGCAACAACGCTGCGGGCCAGTTGGGCAGCGGCAGCGCCGCCCCGCTGGGCACCACGCCCCAGGCGGTCACGGGCCTGCCCGCCATGGCCAGCGTGGTGGCCGGGGCCAGCCACAGCTGCGCGCTGAGCACGGCCGGGGCCGCCTGGTGCTGGGGCGCGAATGCCTCTGGCCAGCTGGGCAACGGCGGCAGCACCAGCGCCAACACGCCCCAGGCCGTCACCGGCCTGGCCAGCGGCGTGGCGGCCCTGGCGGCCAGTGAGCGCCACAGCTGCGCGGTGACCACGGCCGGTGCCCTGCGCTGCTGGGGCGACAACAGCAGCGGCCAGTTGGGCAACGGCAGCACGGGCGGCGGCGCAAGCACGCCCCAGGCCGTGCCGGGCATGGCCAGCGGTGTGCTGGGCGTGGGCACGGGCTACGGCCAGACCTGTGCGGTCACCGCGCCCGGGGCCCTGCGCTGCTGGGGCGCCAATGCCTACGGCCAGTTGGGCACCGGCAGCACCACCGATGCCAGCAGTCCCCAGGCCATGGGCTTGGCGGACGGCACGGTGGCGGCCTCGCTTGACGCTGGGTATGGCCACACCTGCGCCGTGACCACGGGCGGCGGCGTGCATTGCTGGGGCTCGGGGGGCTTTGGCCAGCTGGGCAATGACAGCCTCAACGACGCCTACACGCCCCAACCGGTCAAGGGCCTGGCCACGGGGGTGGCGTCGGTGACCACGGGCTTCGCCCACACCTGCGCGCTGGGCACGGACGGCACGGTGCAGTGCTGGGGGTTCAACGGCTACGGGCAACTGGGCGATGGCACCTACAGCAATGGCGGCATACCCCGGGCCGTGGTCGGCTTGCCGGCCGCCCCGGTGCAGGCCATTGCGGCGGGCCGCTCCCACACCTGCGCCCTCATGGCCGGCAGCGGTGCGGTGTACTGCTGGGGCGACAACAGCTCTGGCCAATTGGGTGACGGCACCATCGTCATCCTCATCGCCAACACCGCCCAGCCAGTGCAGGGCCTGAGCGGCGCCAAGGCCATCGCGGCCGGCGCCAGCCACACCTGCGCCATCACCGCGGCCGATGCGCTGGTGTGCTGGGGCTACAACTTCTTTGGCGCCCTGGGGGACGGCACCAACAACCATGCCAACCAGCCCCGACCCACGGTCTTGGCGGACACCGTCACCGCCGTTGCCGCAGGCGGCGGGCACACCTGTGCGCTGACCACGGGCGGCGCGGTGAAATGCTGGGGCCAGAACAGCGAGGGCCAGTTGGGCGACGGCAGCATGACCAACACCAACACGCCGCAGGATGTGGCCCCCCTGGGCAGCGGTGTTGCATCGATCGCGGTGCGCAGTGACTCCAGCTGCGCCACCACCTCGGCGGGCGCTCTGTGGTGCTGGGGCAAGAACAGCTCCGGGCAACTGGGCAACGGCGGCTCGGCCAACGCCAGCACGCCCGTGGCCATCACCAGCCTGGGCAGCGGCGTGCAGGCCATCGCCTTCGGCAACACCCATGCCTGCGCGCTCAGCGCCGCCGGGGTGCTGCATTGCTGGGGCGATGGCAGCATGGGCCTGGTGGGCAGTGGCGGCAACTGGCTCACCCCCGCGCCCGTACCCATTGCCCAGGTGCAGACCATCGATTTCCCCGCGCTGGCGCGCATGCCCGTGCAGGGCACCAGCATCACCCTGGACGCCACGGCCACCAGCGGCTTGGCCGTGGAGTTCGTGTCGCTGACCCCCTCGGTGTGCAGCGTGGGCAACGGCACCACCCTTACCGCGGAGCCCAGCACGGCCGGCCACTGGTGCGCCGTGCACGCCACGCAGCCCGGCGGCGCGCGCTACGTGCTGCCCGGCACCGTGACCTTCGACGGCTCGGGCTTCACCCGCGCCCGCTCGCAGCTGCGCCTGCTGCTGGTGCACTCCGGCGCGCCCGATGCGCCCACCGCCGCGGCGGCCAACGCCAGCGACGCCCGTGCCACCGTGGGCTGGACGGCGCCCACCTACCCAGGCACCGGCGCCATCACCGGCTACACCGCCACCGCCGTGCAGGACAGCAGCAAGACCTGCACCCCGGTGCCTGCCACCGCCACCAGTTGCACGGTGAACGGCCTGACCAATGGCACGGCCTACACCTTCACCGTGAAGGCGACCAACGCCGCGGGCGACAGCGACCCATCGGCCGCCAGCGCCCCGGTCACGCCTACGGCCGCGCCCGCTGGCGGTGGCGGCGGCGGTGGCGCCCCCGCGGGCCTGCCCATCAACAGCCCCGGCAGCACGACCACCATCACCGACCCCACCGTGCCCCTGATCGTGGGCCCCGAGGCCGTGGGCGCCACCATCGTGCTGCCCGGCACCGGCACCACGCCCGTGCCGCTGCAGCTCAGCGTCAACGGGCAGTCGCTGACCGTGACCGCTGTGCCCGGCACGCAGCTGCAGGTGGCCCAGGTCAAGGGGCAAACGGTGCTGGTGCTCGTCGTGCTGCAGGGCTCTGCGTCCATGACCTCGACCGCCCCGGGCCAGCCCATGTCGCTGGCGGGGGAGGTGCTGCTGAGTTCGGGTTCTGCGGGCACGCGCATCGATGCGCAGCCGCTGGCCGTTGCCGTGGTCAGTGGTTCGCTGGTGCCGCCTGCAGGCAGCCTGCCCGCACTGGGCGACAAAGGCCTGATGGCGGGCGAGCGCCTGCAGATCGATGCCACCGGCAAGGTCGTTGCGATCACGCTCGGGTCCATCAAGGGCGATGGCTCGCAGCCGGGGGATGCGATGGTGTTTGCCAACCTGCCGACCTCGATCACCGTGGATGGCAAGGTTTTTGCCCGCATCGCGGGCACCGTGCCGCGCCTGGCCGGTGCCAACCTCACGCAGGGCCTCGAAGTGACTGCCTCGGGTGTGCTGCTGCTGCGCGATGGCAACCAGGTGCTGCAACTGCTGCCCACGCAGCCCATCACCATCGACGCGCGCCTGCCCGATGGCGTGAGCTTCACGCCGCTAGGCTTGCTGCGCTGGGTGCGTGGCGGCGTGGTGGTGCAGTTCGCACCCGCCGTGGCCGACCTCGCGGGCCTGGCCAGCGCGGTGACGGCCGTGCTGCCCGATGCCAAGATCAAGCTGGGTGCCGAGGGTGTTCTGCAGCTGACGACCGGTGGCGCGACCTACGTGCTCAGGCCCGACTGGGCCGGTGCAGGCACGGCCACGGGCACGCCCAGCATCGGCGTGGATGCGCAAGGCCGCATCTATCTGCAGATCGGCGCCAACGGGCCCAAGCAACTGCTGCTGCCCGCACTGCTGAGCCCCACGCAGGCGCAAGCCCTCTTCACCGCTGCCCTGCCCAGCTCCGCACTGGCTGTGCGCTCGGGCAGCAGCGATGGCTCACTCACCCTCACCCTGGGCGGCGCACAGTGGCGCCTGGTGCCGCAGTGGGTGCTGCCGGGCAACGATGCCGCGCAGACCACCCCCTGGCGTCTGGGCGCCGATGGCGTGCTCTACCTCAAGCTGGGCACCCAGGTGCAGGGCGTGAAGATCGCGGACTGAGGCCCTGGCCGCCCCCCTCTGACAAAGGCTCCTGCGGGAGCCTTTGTCACAAGAACTAGGGACATACAAGCGGGGCGGAAACATCTAGATTCCTGCGGTAACAAAGCACCGGCGCAGCGCGCGCTCCGGTGTGCCCGTTCGAATCCTGAAAGCGATGGTTCCCCCATGAGCGCCTCTGCCCGCCTCCCTCACACGCCTCCTGGCACCCACCGCAGCCTGGCCCGCTGGGCCCTGGCCTGGCTGGCCGGCCTGCTGCTGGCCCTGGGCGCGGCCTCGCCTGCACAGGCGCAGGCCAGCGCGGTGCCCGCGTCGATACTGGGCAGCCCGGTCAAGCAGGTGGCGGCGGGCGGCAACCATGTCTGTGCGCTGACGGCGGAGGGGGCGGTGTACTGCTGGGGGGACAACAGCTCCTACCAGTTGGGCAATGGCAGCTCTGTCGACGCCAGCACGCCCCAGCCGGTCACGGGCCTGGGGAGCGGGGTGATGGCCATTGCGGCGGGGGGCAGGCACACCTGCGCGGTGACCACGGACGGCAAGCCGCTGTGCTGGGGCGCCAACAGCTTCGGCCAGGTGGGCGACTACACCACCGGCACCGCCATCGTGCCCAGGGAGGTCTTTGGCCTCAGCTTCCATGTGGTGGCCATCACGGCAGGATTCCAGCACACCTGCGCGCTGCTCACGACGGGTGCGGTGTCTTGCTGGGGCGACAACTCCCAGGCCCAGGTGGGCGATGGCCTCGGCGGCTATAACGTTCCGCTGGCTTGGAACATTCCCCGGCAGGTGAGGGACCTGACCAGCGGTGTCGCAGCCATTTCGGCCGGGGAGAACCACACCTGTGCGCTGACCCAGGCGGGCGCGGTGCTGTGCTGGGGCTTGAACAATGCAGGCTCGCTGGGCAACGGCAGCGGTGCAATGTATGCGGTCACTCCGGAACCCGTCACGGGCCTTTCCAGCGGCGTGGCCGCCATCGATGCGGGGGCCGCCCACACCTGCGCGCGGACCACGGCGGGCGCGGCATGGTGCTGGGGCTGGAATTTCTACGGCCAGTTGGGCACCGGCAACACCACCAGCGCCGACACGCCCCAGCCCCTGCCCGGCCTGGCCAGCGGCGTGGCGGCGATTGCGGCGGGGGAACGCAACACCTGCGCGATCACCACAGCGGGGGCCCTGCTGTGCTGGGGCGTCAATGACTACGGCCAGCTGGGGGCCGGCACCACCGGTGGCAGCGTCAACACCCCCCAGGCCGTGCCGGGCCTGGCCAGCGGCGTGGCAGCCGTGGATCTGAACCACCGCTACACCTGCGCGGCCACCACGGCAGGGGCCCTGCAGTGCTGGGGCATGAACACCAACGGCCACCTGGGCAACGGCACCACCACCGATGCCAACACCCCCCAGCCCGTGGCCGTGCTGGGCGGCGCGCTGGTGTCTGCCGCCGCGGGCAACCGGCACAGCTGCGCCATCAGCGCGGCGGGTGGCCTGCATTGCTGGGGCCAGAACCTTCAGGGCCAATTTGGCAACGGCAACAACACCGACAGCTGGACGGCCCAGCCGGCGGGGGGCATGGCGCGCGGGGTGGCCGCGGTGGCCCCAGGCCACAGCCATACCTGCGCGCTGACCACGGCAGGCGCGGTGCACTGCTGGGGCGAAAACACCCAGGGGCAACTGGGCGACAACAGCACGGCGAACCGCAACACGCCCGTGGCCGTGCAGGGCCTGCCCGGCGCGGTGAAAGCCATTGCGGCAGGCTACGCGCTGAGTTGCGCCCTCACCGACGCCACCGGCGAGGTCTACTGCTGGGGCGCCAACAATTTTGGCCAGGCGGGCGATGGCAACGCCCCCACCGACGCCACCACCGCCCAGCGGGTGCAGAACCTGCCCGCCGGGGCCAAGGCCATTGCGGCCGGCAACCACCATGCCTGCGCCATCACCGCGGCCGACGCCCTCGTGTGCTGGGGCCGCAACTTCTTCGGGCAGTTGGGCGACGGCACGAACACCAACGCCAGCACCGCCCAGGCCGTGCCCAGCCTGGCCAGCGGCGTGGCGGCCATCGGCATGGCGAACGACACCACCTGCGCCGTGACCACGGCGGGCGCCGTCCTGTGCTGGGGCAACAACTCCTCGGGCCAGCTGGGCGACGGCACCACGACCAACGCCAACACGCCGCAGCAGGTGCCCAACCTCACGAGCGGCGTGGCATCGGTGGGGGCCGGCCTGTTCCATGCCTGCGCACGCACCACGGCGGGCGCCGTGTGGTGCTGGGGCGGCAACAGCTCCGGTGAGCTGGGCAATGGCAGCACGGCCAATTCGTCCACGCCGGTCGCGGTGCAGGGCCTGGCCAGCGGGGTGCAGGCCCTCACGGTGGGCGGCAGCTACAACTGTGCGCTCACGGCGGGCGGGGCACTGCAGTGCTGGGGCGACAACGGCCTTGGCAAGCTGGGCAATGGCAACACGACCAGCCGCAACCTGCCCACCCCCATCGCCACAGGGCAGACCATTGCCTTCGCCGCGCCCGTGCCCCTGCCCGCGCAGGGCACCAGCAGCACCACCCTGGCCGCCACGGCCACGAGCGGCATGGCCGTGCAGTTCACCTCGGTGACGCCCTATGTGTGCAGCGTGAGCGGCGACACGCTGACCGTGCTGCCCAACATGACCGACGGCTGGTGCGGCGTACAAGCCAGCCAGAGCGGCGGCACGAACGCACAGCATGCGGGCTATGCCGCCGCCCCGCCCCAGCTGCTGCTGCTGCGCGTGCAACTGGGCCTGCCCGACGCGCCCACCGCCACCGCCGCCACCGCAGGCGAGACCAGCGCCACGGTGCGCTGGACGGCGCCCGCCTACACCGGCGGCCGCCCCCTCACCGGCTACACCGTGACCACGGTGGAGAACACCGCCAAGACCTGCAGCGTGACCACCGGCAGCCCCCTGCCCACCACCTGCACCGTGCCGGGCCTGACCAACGGCACGCCCTACACCTTCACCGTGCGCGCCACCAATGCCGTGGGCGACAGCGTGGAATCGGCCCCCACCAGCCCGGCCGTGCGGCCCGCAGAAGCCCCCACGGGCGGCGGCGGCCCGGCCACGGTCACCATCAACAGCAGCGGCACCACCACCATCACCGACCCCACGCAGCCCATCACCGTGGGCGCAGGCGCGGCCGGGGCGGTGATTGCGCTGCCGGGCACGGGCACCACGCCGGTCACGCTGCAGTTGGCGGTCAACGGCCAGTCCATGAGCGTGACCGCGCTGCCCGGCACGCAGTTGCAGGTGGCCCAGGTCAAGGGGCAGACGGTGCTGGTGCTCGTCGTGCTGCAGGGCTCGGCCTCGATGACCTCGACCGCCCCGGGCCAGCCCATGTCGCTGGCGGGGGAGGTGCTGCTGAGTTCGGGTGCTGCGGGCACGCGCATCGATGCGCAGCCGCTGGCCGTTGCCGTGGTGACCGGTTCGCTGGTGCCGCCAGCCGGTTCGCTGCCCGCGCTGGGCGACAAGGGCCTGATGGCCGGCGAGCGCCTGCAGGTCGATGCCGCTGGCAAGCTCGTGGCGATCACGCTGGGGTCCATCAAGGGCGATGGCACGCAGCCGGGGGATGCGATGGTGTTTGCCAATCTGCCGAACTCGATCACCGTGGACGGCAAGGTGTTTGCGCGCATCGCTGGCACCGTGCCGCGCCTGTCTGGCGCCAACCTCACGCAGGGCCTCGAAGTCACGGCCTCGGGTGTGTTGCTGCTGCGCGATGGCAACCAGGTGCTGCAGTTGCTGCCCACGCAACCGATCACCATCGATGCGCGCCTGCCCGATGGCGTGAGCTTCACGCCCCTGGGCCTGCTGCGCTGGGTGCGCGGCGGCGTGGTGGTGCAGTTTGCGCCCGCCGTGGCCGACCTCGCAGGCCTGACGACAGCGGTGACGGCAGTGCTGCCCGATGCCAAGCTCAAGCTGGGCGCCGAGGGCGTGATCCAGCTGACCACCGGTGGTGCGACGTACGTGCTCAGGCCCGACTGGACGGGCGCAGGCACCACCACCGGCGCGCCCAGCATCGGCCTGGACGCGCAAGGCCGCATCTACCTGCAGATCGGTACCGGCGCCAAGCAACTGCTGCTGCCCGCGCTGCTGAGCCCCACGCAGGCGCAAGCCCTCTTCACTGCCGCCCTGCCCGGCTCCGCACTGGCTTTGCGTTCGGGTAGCAGCGATGGCTCACTTACGCTCACGCTGGGTGGTACGCAATGGCGCCTGGTGCCGCAGTGGGTGCTGCCCACCGGCAACGATGCCGCGCAGACCACGCCCTGGCGCCTGGGTGCCGATGGCGTGCTCTACCTCAAGCTGGGCACCCAGGTGCAGGGGGTCAAGATAGCGGATTGACCCCCACCAAGCCAGGGCCTTGTCACAAGAACTAGGGACAGACAGGCGGGCCGGAAACATCTAGATTCGCGCGGTAACAAGCAACCAACGGTGCAGACAGGCGTGCCGGCGTGCAGGCACGCCCCTACCTGGCCGTTGCTTGTTGGTCCGTTCGATCGTTCGATGCCTCCCCTGAAAGTCCGCCCATGAGCGCCCTTGCCCGCCTGCCCTCCCCTTCACCCTGCAGCCCCCACCCCGCACCCCACCGCACCCTGGCCCGCTGGTCAATGGCCTGGCTGGCGGGGCTGTTATTGCTGCTGCTGGCCCTGGGCACCGCCCTGCCGGCGCGCGCGCAGGCCACGGCGGTGCCGGCCTCGATCCTGGGCGATCCGGTGCAGCAGGTGGGCCTGGGCAGTCGGCAAACCTGTGCGTTGACGGCGGCGGGGGCGGTGTACTGCTGGGGCGATGGGTACGACGGCAGGTTGGGCAATGGCGGCACTGCCAATGCCGACACGCCCCAGCCGGTTACGGGCCTGGGTAGCGGCGTGGCGGCCATTGCGGTGGGCGAGGTCAGCGCCTGCGCGCTGACCTCGGCGGGCGCAGTCAAGTGCTGGGGCAACAACATGTATGGCAGCCTGGGTGATGGCAGCACCACCAACGCCAGCACGCCCCAGCAGGTCCAGGGCCTCACCAGCGGGGTGGCCGCCATCGCGGCGGGGACCGCTCACACCTGCGCGCTGACCACGGCCGGTGCCATGCTGTGCTGGGGCTACAACGCTTACGGCCAGGCGGGCAATGGCACGGCCAATATCCTCACACCCCAGCCGGTCACGGGCCTTTCCAGCGGCGTGGCGGCCATGGCCCTGGGCGGTGGGCACACCTGCGTGGTGACCACGGCGGGGGCGGCCCAGTGCTGGGGCGCCAACAACAGCGGCCAGCTGGGCAATGGCAGCACCACCGATGCCAACACGCCCCAGCCCGTCACGGGCCTGGCCAGCGGCGTGGCGGCCATTTCCGCGAAAGGGTCTCTGACCTGTGCAATGACCACGGCGGGGGCGGCCCGGTGCTGGGGCTTGAACTACGCCGGCCAGCTGGGCAATGGCAGCACCACCGATGCCAGCACGCCCCAGCCCGTCACGGGCCTTTCCAGCGGTGTAGCGGCCATCTCGGCCGGGGGCGCGCACGCCTGCGCGCTGAGCACGGCGGGGGCCGTGCAGTGCTGGGGCCGCAACAACAATGGCCAACTGGGGCTGGGCAACGGCAACTCCATGTATGCCACCACGCCCCAGCCCGTCACGGGCCTCTCGGGCGGCATGGCAGCCATCGGGACCGGGGCCGCCCATAGCTGCGCGGTCACCACGGCCGGGGCCCTCCAGTGCTGGGGCTCCAATGGCTACGGCGATTTGGGCATCGGCAGCAGCACCCCCGGCTCGATCGACACCCCGCAGCATGTGCTCCGGCTGGGCGGCGCGCTGGGCAGCGCGGCCACCTCCATCGCAGGGGGCGCATCGCACACCTGCGCCGTGTCCGCCGCCGGCCAGGTGCTGTGCTGGGGCCGCAACGACTCAGCCCAGCTGGGCAAGGGCGACACCATCACCGCCACGCTGCCCCAGCCGGTCACGGGCCTCTACAGCGGCTACACATCGGTCGCCACGGGCGAGGTCCACAGCTGCGCACTGGCCAGCGATGGCAGCGTGCAGTGCTGGGGCGACAACGCCAGCGGGCAACTGGGCGACGGCACCACCACCGGGGCCCTCACCCCCACGGCGGTGACCAGCCTGCCCGGCGCGGCCCAGGCCATTGTGGCGGGCAGCAACTTCACCTGCGCCCTCATCACCCCCAGCGGCGCGGTGCTCTGCTGGGGCGCAAACATCTGGGGCCAGTTGGGCAACAACACCAACACGCCGGCCAGCACACCCCAGGCCGTGCAGGGCCTGGCCAGCGGTGCCAAGGCCCTGGCGGCAGGCCATGGCCATGCCTGCGCCATCGACGCGGCCGACGCGCTGGTGTGCTGGGGCATCAATGCTGCGGGCCAATTGGGCAACGGCACCAGCGTCAATGCCAACACGCCCCAGGCGGTCGCGGGCCTCGCGGGCGGCGTTGCGGCCGTCACGGCAGGCCGCGAGCACAGCTGCGCACTGACCAGCACCGGCGTGCTCAAGTGCTGGGGCGCCAACGCGTCTGGCCAACTGGGCGACAACAGCCAGACCGCGGCCGACACGCCGCAGGACGTGGTGAGCCCGCCCAGCGGCATCGCCGCCATCGGCGCGGGCCGGGACTTCACCTGCGCCCGCACCAGCGCGGGCGCCCTGTGGTGCTGGGGCGACAACAGCACGGGGCAACTGGGCAACGGCGGCACGGCCAATGCCAGCACGCCCCAGGCGGTGGTCAGCCTGGGCAATGGCGTGGAGACCTTCACCACCGGCCATGGGCACGCCTGCGCCATCACCACGGCGGGCGGGCGCGGGCTGCAGTGCTGGGGCGACAACCAGTTTCGCCAGCTGGGCAGCGGCAATGTCAGTGCCACGCAGCGCCTGCTGGCCACCCCCACGGCCCAGGGGCAGACCATCGACTTCCCCGTGCTGGCGCACCCGCCCGCGCAGGGCAGCGCCACCAACCTGGTGGCCACGGCCAGCAGCGGCCTGGCCGTGGAGTTCGAGTCGTGGACGCCCGATGTGTGCACCCTGGCCGGCAGCCAGCTGCAGGTGCAGCCCGGCAAGGCCGGCCACTGGTGCGGCGTGCGCGCCCGCCAGAGCGGCGGCACGGGCGCGCAGGACGCGGGCTTTGTCACGGCCCGCCCGCAGACGCAGCTGCTGCTGGTGCACTCGGGCCTGCCCGATGCGCCCACCGCCGTCGCCGCCACGGCAGGCGAAGCCAGCGCCACGGTGCGCTGGACGGCCCCGGCCTACGACGGCAGCTACGCCCTCACCGGCTACACCGTGACCACGGTGGAGAACACCGCCAAGACCTGCAGCGTGACCACCGGCAGCCCCCTGCCCACCACCTGCACCGTGCCGGGCCTGACCAATGGCACGCCCTACACCTTCACCGTGCGCGCCACCAACGCCGTGGGCGACAGCGTGGAATCGGCCCCCACCAGCCCGGCCGTGCGCCCCGCAGAAGCCCCCTCGGGCGGCGGCGGCCCGGCCACGGTCACCATCAACAGCAGCGGCACCACCACCATCACCGACCCCACGCAGCCCGTCACCGTGGGTGCAGGCGCGGCCGGTGCGGTGATTGCGCTGCCGGGCACGGGCACCACACCGGTCACGCTGCAGTTGGCGGTCAACGGCCAGTCCATGAGCGTGACCGCGCTGCCCGGCACGCAGTTGCAAGTCGCCCAGGTCAAGGGCCAGACGGTGCTGGTGCTGGTGGTGCTGCAGGGCTCGGCGTCGATGACCTCGACCGCCCCGGGCCAGCCCATGTCGCTGGCGGGCGAGGTGCTGCTGAGTTCGGGCGCTGCCGGTACACGCATCGATGCGCAGCCGCTGGCGGTGGCCGTGGTCAGTGGCTCGCTGGTACCGCCTGCAGGCAGCCTGCCCGCACTGGGCGACAAGGGGCTGATGGCGGGCGAGCGGCTGCAGATCGATGCGACCGGCAAGGTTGTTGCGATCACGCTCGGCTCGATCAAGGGCGATGGCACGCAGCCGGGTGATGCGATGACCTTCGCCAACCTGCCTGCGTCCATCACCGTGGATGGCAAGGTGTTCGCACGCATCGCGGGCACCGTGCCGCGCCTGGCCGGTGCCAACCTCACGCAAGGCCTCGAAGTCACGGCCTCGGGCGTACTGCTGCTGCGCGATGGCACGCAAGTCCTGCAACTGCTGCCCACCCAGCCCATCACCATCGACGCCCGTCTGCCCGATGGCGTGAGCTTCACACCGCTGGGCCTGCTGCGCTGGGTGCGTGGTGGGGTCGTGGTGCAGTTCGCGCCCGCCGTGGCCGACCTCGCAGGCCTGGCCAGCGCGGTGACGGCCCTGCTGCCCGATGCGAAGATCAAGCTCGGTGCCGAGGGCGTGATCCAGCTGACGACCGGTGGCGCCACCTATGTGCTCAAACCCGATTGGGCCGGAGCGGGCACCACCACGGGCACACCCAGCATCGGCATGGATGCGCAGGGCCGCATCTACCTGCAGATCGGCACGGGCGCCAAGCAACTGCTGCTGCCCGCGCTGCTGAGCCCCACGCAAGCACAGGCCATCTTCACTGCCGCACTGCCCGGCGCCGCCCTGGCCGTGAAGTCGGGTGTGAGCGATGGCTCCCTCACCCTCACCCTGGGCAACGCACAGTGGCGCCTGGTGCCGCTGTGGGTGCTGCCCGGCAACGATGCCGCGCAAACCACCCCCTGGCGCATGGGCGCCGATGGCGTGCTCTACCTCAAGCTCGGCACCCAGGTGCAGGGGGTGAAGATCGCGGATTGAGGGGTGTGGGTGGGCCATCGGGCACAGGGCACAGGGCACAGGGCACAGGGCAGGTTGCGATTCGGGCACGCTGATCACAGGTCCGCAAGTGGCCAGCAGGCCGGCGCAGCAGCGCGGACCATCGGGGTTTCAGGAGCCTTGCCACGACCTCGCCGCTGCCCCATCCCTTTGCCATGCTGACCGGTGCCAACCTGGCGGCACAGTTCGCCGAGCAATTGAGCCTGGCGGCCGTCCCCATGGTCGCCGTGCTCCTGCTGAACGCGGGGCCTGGCGAGATCGGACTGCTGGCCGCAGTGCAGACCCTCCCCTTCCTGCTGCTCTCGTTGCCGCTGGGCCTGGTGGCCGATCGCATGCCCCGCCGCCGGCTCATGCTGGCTGCGGAGGGGCTGCGCGCCGCGTCGCTCATGGCCCTGCTGGCCGGGGTGGTGCTGGGGCACCTGTCGATCGGCTACCTGGCGGTGCTCGGCTTTGTCGGCGCAGTGGGCACGGTGGCGTTCAGCGTGGCGGCGCCCGCCCTGGTGCCCACGCTGGTTGCCCGCGCATCGCTGGCGCAGGCCAATGGGCGGCTCGAGCTGGCGCGCAGCGTGGCCTTCGCCAGCGGGCCGGCCGTGGGTGGCGCCATGGTGTCCTGGTCCGGGGCGCCGGCGGCGTTTGTGCTGGCGTCCGTGATGTCGCTGGCGGCCATGGCCCTGCTGTGGCGGCTCCATGAGCCGGCCGCGTTGCCGCGCGCGCCACGCCACCCGTTGCGCGAAGTGCAGGACGGTGCCCTGTTCGTCTGGCGCAGCCCGCTGCTGCGGCCCCTCGTGCTCACCGCGGTGGCGTGGAACATCGCCTGGTTCGTGCTGCAGGCGGCCTATGTTCCGTATGCCATGAGGGTGCTCGGCCTGGACGTCGGCGCGGTCGGCATCACCCTGGGTGCCTACGGCGCAGGCATGGTGGTCGGGGCGCTGCTGGCACCGCGGATGGTCCGCATCCTGTCGCTGGGGCGTGCGATCCAGGTCGGGCCGATGGTCTCCATGCTCGCTGCCGCGGTGATGGTCTCGACGCTCGCCGTGCCCAGCGCCTGGTTGGCCGCCACCGCCTTCTTCCTGTTCGGTGCCGGGCCCATCGTGTGGACCATCACGTCGACGACGCTGCGCCAGGGCCTCACGCCCGGCAACATGCTGGCGCGTGTCGGCGCGTTGTTTCTGACGGTGAACGCCGGCGCACGGCCCGTGGGCGCGGCCCTGGGTGCGCTCGCAGGCGAGCGCTGGGGAGAAAGTGCCTGCCTGTGGATGGCGATGGCGGGCTTCACGGTGCAGGCACTCTTGATTCTGCGGCCGCAGATCGGCGCACTGCGGGGAATGCCCGCGGCGGTGGCTTAGGAGTCCCCCGCGCGCCGCTCGCCCCCACCGGCCTGGCCGGCCGCGCAGGCGCACAGACGACGCCCTGGCGCCTGGGTGCCGATGGCGTGCTGTACCTGAAACTCGGCACTCAGGTGCAGGGAGTGCAGATCGCGGACTGAGGCCCCCGCTAATCCACCTTGATATTGCGCGCCTTGACCAGCGCGCCCACGCGCGTGATCTCGGTGGACACGAAGGCCGCGAACTCCTGCGGTGTGGTGCCTGCTGCGGCGGGCTCCAGGCCCATGGCGAGCAGCTTGTCCTTGACCTTGGTGTCCTGCAGCGTGGCGCGCACGGCGGCGGTGAGGCGGGCCACCACCTCGGGCGGTGTGCCCTTGGGCAAGAAGATGCCGTTCCACTCCACCACGTGGTAGCCGGGTAGGCCCTGCTCGGCCAGGGTGGGGGTGTCGGGCAGGCCGGGCACGCGCGTGGCCGAGCTCACGGCCAGGGCGCGCAGCTTGCCCGCCTTCACATAGCCCAGCGTGGAGGCCACGTTGCCGAAGTACGAGGCCACCTGGCCGCCCATCACATCGGTGAGCGCGGGCGCGCCGCCGCGGTAGGGCACATGCATGAGGTTGATGCGCCCCTGCTCGTTGAGCGCCTCGGCCGCCAGGTGCGAGCCCGTGCCGCCACCGGCCGAGGCGAACGAGAGCTGGCCCGGGTTCTTGCGTGCAAAGTCCATGAACTCGGCAAAGCTTTTGTACGGCGCAGCCGCCGGCACCACCAGGATCTGCGGCGCCGTGACCACCAGCGAGACGGGAATGAAGTCGCGCGCTGCATCGAACGGCAGCTTGCGCAGGCTCGGGTTCACCGAGAAGGCCGAGGCGTCGTACAGCACGGTGTAGCCATCGGCCGGGGCTTTGGCCACGGCGTCGGCGCCGATCACGCCGCCCGCGCCGGGCTTGTTGTCGATGATGACCTGCTGGCCCAGCACTGTGCCCAGGTGCTGCGCCACGATGCGCGCGGTGTTGTCGGCCCCGCCGCCGGGGGCGTAGGGCACGACCATGCGGATGGGCTTGTCGGGCCAGGCGGCAGCCGATGCCGCCAGGGGCATGGCAGCCGCCACGAGGGTGGCCACGCCTTGCCGCAGAAAGGCCCGCCTGGTGTTCAGAAAATTCATGGCCTGGTGTTCAGAAAATTCATGGTCACGTTGTCTCCGTCGTTGTCGTTGATTCGTTGCCGGCGTCGTTGTGGGAGCCAAAGCCGTAGAGCACGGCCGGGTTGTCCACCAGCACGCGCTGGCGCGCGCGCTCGCCGGGCACCCACTGGGCCAGCAGGTCGAGCAGCGCGGCGTCGTCGGGCTTGGCGTCGGCGGGCTCGGTGGAATGCGGCCAGTCGCTGCCCCAGAGCACGCGCTCGGGTGCGTCCTGTGCCCAGCCGCTGGCAACGGCCTGCAGGTCGGCATAGCCGCCCGCCGCGCCCACGCGCGAGTCGAGGTAGACGCCGGACAATTTGACCCAGGTGCGCCCGTTGTCGAGCAGCCGGCGCACCACGCTATAGGCCGGGTGCGCGTGCCCCTGCGGCAGCGGCAGCCGGGCCAGGTGGTCGAACACCACGGCGCCCGGCAGGCGCGCCAGCAGGTCCGAGTGCTCCACCACCTGGTCCGCAGTCCAGTGCAGTTGCACATGCCAGCCCAGTTCGTGCACGCGCTGCGCCAGGCGCTCCACCATGTCGAAGCGGGTCACCGCATGCGCGGGCGTGTACAGCGTGAAGCGGATGCCGCGGATGCCGCCGGCATGCAGCTCGGCCAAGTGCGCATCCGCCACATCGAGCCCCACCACGGCCACGCCGCGCGTGCGTGCAGGGCCCAGCGCCTTTATGGCGGCCAGCGTCACGCGGTTGTCCGTGCCATGCACGCGCGGCTGCACTACCACCGTGCGCTGCGTGCCCAGCCGGGCCTGCAGGCGCTGGTAATCGGAGGCCGTGGCCCCTTGCAGCATGGCGGAGGCCGGGCCGGTGAAGCCAAAGCGCGCGTCGTAGACATGCATGTGCGAATCGCAGGCACCGGGCGGCACCGGCGTGCGCGGTGGCGCAGTGCCGTTGCTGTGGAGCGAGGCCATCAGCCGCCCTCGCCCGCTGGCGCCTGCTGCGCCGCCAGCACCAGCCCGGTGTGCTGGCCCAGCGTGGGCGCCGCAAACGGCTCGGGCCCGGGCGTGCGGCCGTATTCGATGGGGCGGGTGAAGCCCCGGTACGAGCCCAGCGTGGGGTGGGTGAAGGTGGTCACCATGTCTTCGGCCAGCACCTGCTCGTGGTCGAACATGTCTTCCACCGAGCGCGCGGCCGCGCAGGGCACGGCTTCGCCGAACCAGGCCTCCCACTCCAGCGCGGTGCGTGTGGCCAGCGCGGCGCGCAGCTGGGGCACGATTTCGTCGACATGCTGGGCGCGCTTGCGCACCGAGTCGTAGCGCTCGCTCGCGGCCAGCGCGGGCAGGCCGGTCTTCTCGCACAGCGCCGCCCAGAAATGCGGCGTGTTGGCCGAGATGTAGATATGCCCCTCCTTCGTGGGGTGGATGCCGGTGATGCCGCCCGAGCGCATGTCGCGCCCCACGTCCTTGGGCTCGCCCTGGGCCCACACCAGGCGGGCCGACTGCATGGTGAGCGCGGCGCGCAGCAGCGACACGCCCACCACCTGGCCGCGGCCGCTCTTCTCGCGCTCGTACAGGGCCGAGGCCACGCCCGCCGCCACCAGGGCCGAGGCATAGTAGTCCACCACCGATCCGTAGAGGATCTCCGGCGGCTCGCCGCGCTTGCCCTGCAGGGTGCACATGCCCGTCATGGTCTGCAGCACCTGGTCATAGCCGGCCTTGTCCTTGAGCGGGCCGCGCTCGCCATAGCCGGTCACGCTGCAGTAGATGAGGCGCGGGTTGATGGCGGCCAGTTGCTCGTAGGCCATGCCCAGGCGCGCCGGCACGCTGGGGCGGAAGTTGTGCACCAGCACATCGGCCGTGCGCACCAGGGCCAGCAGCGCGGCATGGCCGGCCGGGTCTTTCAAATCCAGCACCACGCCGAGCTTGCTGCGGTTCACGCCCACGAAGGCGCGGCTCTCGGCCTCCAGCGTGGAGGGGTACTTGCGCAGGTTGTCGCCCACGGGTGGCTCGATCTTGATGACCTCGGCCCCCTGGTCGGCCAGCAGCGAGCAGCCGTAGGGCCCGGCGATATAGGCGCTCAGGTCCAGCACGCGCAAGCCGCTCAGCGGGCCCTGGGGGCCGGTGCGCGCGGGCAAAGAATCGGTGGGGTGGGCAGGGCTCATGGTGCGCTCATTCCGCGGTGATATTTTGTTGTTTGGCGAGTTTTTTCCAGCGTTCGACGTCTTCGGCGATCACTTTGGAGAACTGGGCCGGCGTCAGCGGCGTGGCAATGGCCCCTTCCTTGAGGAAGTTGGCCGCCAGGGCCGGCTTGGCCAGCGCGGCATTCACGGCGGCATTGAGCTTGGCCACGATGTCCGCAGGCGTGCCGACCGGTGCGAGCAGGCCCCACCACAGCTCGAAGTCATAGCCCGGCACGGCTGTGGAGATGGGGGTGAGGTCCGGCGCGATGGGGCTGGGCTTGAGGCTGGTAATGCCCACCGCGCGCAGCTTGCCGCTCCTCACCATGGGCAGCAGCGAGGGGCCGCTGGAGATGAGCAGCTGCGTCTGGTTGCCCACCAGGTCGGTCACGGCCGGCCCCATGCCGCGGTAGGGGATGTGGGTGATGTGCAGGTTGCCGGCCTGGGCCTTGAGCAGCTCGGTGCCGAACTGGTTCACGCTGCCCGTGCCCGACGAGGCGTAGTTGTACTTGCCCGGCGCCGAGCGGATGGCCGACACCAGTTGCGCCGGGGTCTTGGCCGGAAACTCGTTGTTCACCGCCACGATGAAGGGGCCCTTGGCAAACATGGCCACGGGCGCAAAGCTCTTGTTCGCGTCGTAGGGCAGCTTGGTCTGGATGGCAGCGTTGGTCGTCATGCTCGACGACACGGCCACCAGCGTGTAACCATCGGGCGTGGCGCGCGCCACCTGGCCCGTGCCGGTGTTGCCGCTGGCGCCGGGCCGGTTGTCGATGATCACGCTTTGCTGCAGTTGCTCACCGAGCTCCTTGGCGATCTGGCGCGCAAAGGTGTCGTTCGAGCCGCCCGGTGGGTAGGGCACGACGATGGTGATGGTCTTGGCGGGCCAGGCGGCCTCCTGGGCATGGCCCAGGGCGGGCACCAGGGCCAGGCCGGCGAGCAGTGCCAGGGCCGTGCGGCGCGGTGCGATGGAAGAGGTCTTCATGGGCTTGTCGTCTCCGTCGTTGTCGTGAAAGCGGTGGCCGCCGGCGCATGGCGGTCGGCCGGCCTGGTCGGGGCAGATCAGGGGGTCGGCTCAGTCCAGCAGGCCGAGCCGGCGGGCGCTATCGACAACGGCCTGCGCGCGCAGCACGAAGGGGATGTCGATCATTTTTCCGTCCACCACGTAGGCGCCCACACCCTCGGCGTCGGCCTGGCGCGCGGCCTGCACCACCTTGCGGGCATGGGCGATCTCTTCGTCGCTGGGGCGAAAGACCTCGTTGGCAATTGCCACCTGGCTGGGGTGGATGCAGGTCTTGCCCATGAAGCCCAGGCGCCGCGCCAGCTGCGCCTCGGCGCGGTAGCCCTCGGCGTCGGCAATGTCGGCAAAGGCGCTGTCGTAGGCGTACACCCCGGCCTCGCCGGCCGCCATGCGCACGGCAAACATCGCCTGCTGGATGGCCGCGGGCTCGCGCCGGCCCATGCCCAGCGGTTCGAACAGATCGCCCAGGCCCATCTGCAGGCCGGCCACGCGCGCATCGGCACCGGCCAGCTCGGCGGCCTGGCGCAGGGCGCGCGGGGATTCGATGTTGAGCAGCAGGCCGATGGGTGTGGCCACGCCACCCACGCCGTTGTCGGCCTCGGCCCGCGCCAGCAGCGCCGCCGCCTCGCGCACCTGGGCCGCGCCCTCGGGCTTGGGCAGGTTCACCAGGTGCACGCCCGGCAGCGCCACGGCGGCCATGTCGGCCGCAAAGTGCGGCGTGTCCATGGCGTTGATGCGCACGATCACGGTCTTGCCGCTGGCGGCAGTTGCACCGCTCAACAGAAATTCGCGCACGGCGGCGCGGGCCTCGGCCTTGCGCGGCTCGGCCACGGCGTCTTCGAGGTCGAAACACACGCTGTCGGCAGCGCCCGCCAGGGCCTTGCCGAACAGCTCGGGCCGCGAGCCCGGGACAAACAGTTTGCTTCTCATGCCGGCCAGTGTCTGGCGCGCCGGACTTTAGAAAAACACATGCGGTCTATGTTCAGATGATAGAAAATCTATCACCCTGGATCCGGTGGTTGGATGCGCCCGAGGGTGCCGTGATCGGTGTGCCATGCAAGGCGCGAGGACGCGGCGCACCCATGTGCGCAAGGACGAGCAACACCGCATGGCGCGGCGAGCGCGGTGCCCTCGGGTGCATAGCGAGCTCATCCATCCAACAACGCTATCAAGGGAACAAGGCCTTGTGCCCAGCCGGATGTCCGGGAGGATGCAAGCGGTCAACCACTGGATCCAGGGTGTATATGGAAACCGATTTTCTGAGGAGCTTTCTTCTGGTCGTGGACTCGGGCTCCATGTCCGAGGCCGCGCGCCGCCTCGATCTCACCCCCGCTGCCGTGGCCCAGCAGATGCGCGCGCTGGAGCGCGAGATGGGCGTGCCGCTGCTGGCCCGCTCGGGCCGCACGGTGCAGCCCACCGAGGCCGGCCACCAGCTGGTGGAGCGCGGCCAGGCGCTGCTGCGCGAGGTGGGGCTGATCAAGGAGCTGCTCACCGCCGACGCGCAGCAGGGCGGCGAGCTGCGCGTGGGCACCATCAACACGGCGCTGCACAGCGTGCTGCCGCACATCCTGGCGCGCTTCGTCAAGCAGCACCCGGCGGCCAAGGTGTTCTTGCAGTCGGGCACCACCGACACGCTGTACGCGGCCGTGCTCGATGGCACGCTCGACGCCGCCGTGTGCCTGTACCCGCCGTTTGCGCTGCCCAAGACCTTCGGCTGGTCGCTGCTGCGCGAGGAGCCCCTGGTGCTGCTGGCCCCGGCGCGCCTGGCCGGCGCCGACCCGCATGCCCTGCTGCGCAGCTCGCCCCTGGTGCGCTACGACCGGCGCCTGGGCGGCGGCAAGCAGGCCGACCGCTACCTGCGCGCGGCCGGCATCGTTCCGCAGGAGCGCTTTGAGCTCAGCTCGCTGCTGGCCATTGCCATGATGGTGGAGCAGGGCCTGGGCGTGTCGCTGGTGCCCGACATCGCCTCGCCCCTGCTGTCGGGGCTGCGGCTGGCGCGCATCCCCCTGCCCCAGCCCACCGACGCGCGGCGCTTCGGCATCCTGTGGCTGCGCGCCTCGCGCCGCCAGCGCCTCATCCAGGGCCTGGTGGACAGCGCCAGCGCGGTGGTGGCCAGGCCGGCGCGCGGGCGGGGGCGGTAACAAGGAGGCGGGAGCCCACGGCGTGGGGGCAGGCCGGCACGCCGCCCGCGTTGCGTGGGCCGCCACGCCGCTACGGCAGCGACACCACGCCCTCCGCCGTTTGGGCCGGTATGCCTGGGTAGCTCATGCCCCTGCGGACCTTGAGCACGGTGCGGCCGTCCACCGCTGTCTCCACCGCCACGGTGCAGCCGAAGTGGCTTTCGGACAGCGTGAGCACAGCCCCGCTCTGCACGGTGAGGCTCTGCTCTTCAGGCAGGTCAGGGCCGTTCGGATCGCGCGACCAACGGGTGACCTTGCGGCCATGGATGTGCCCCTGGTTGCCCAGTGTGTCCGAGAACCTCACCCCGGTGGTCTCATGGAACTTGAGCGCCGCCCCGCCCGGCACCGCACGGGCCTCGACGAGGATGGGGCAGACCTGCAGCCCCGGCTGCGCGACAGGGGCGGCATCGGGCGCCGCCTGGGCACCTGCGCTTGCGGTGGCCAGGAGCAGGGGCAACAAGGGCAGCTGCCAGCACCGCAGCGCTGCGGCCCGGCGCCGTGGCTGGGCCATGGCGGTGTGGCGAGGGTGGCAGGGGGTCATGCGTGGCCTTCCAGGGGGAACGGGGGCGCTGCGCAATGTAGCAGCGCCGGCAGGCAAGGCCCAGCAAAAAATGGCCCGGGCCGTCGGACAGACAACCGGGCAGCCGCTACGCCGGCCATGCCGCGGCCCCGCCTGCGCCATTTGGGTGGTACCCACGGGCCGTACGGCGCCCTAGACTCGCGCCACCGCGGCAAGAGAGAGGGAAAACCGCCGATGCGACGACGACCAACGATTGGGGCCGCCACCCTGGCTGTGCTGCTGGGCAGCGCCAGCGGGGGTGCCTGGGCAGGGCCCATGCCCATGTTTGCGTTCGACCTCGATGGCGTGGCCATGGCCAAGCTGCGTGGTGCCATTGCCTTGCCGCGGCCGGACACGGCCATCACCGTGCTGAACATCTACACCCACGACCACGCACCACCGCGCAGGCCGCGTGCGTGGTTCGAGACCGAGGTCTTCGAGACCGGGCCGGGCTACCGCCGCAACCGGGTGGGCCGGTGCGAAACCGCGCAAGGGCAGTGGACCTGCGATGGCCGCGACAGGCTGCTGCTGGACTCGGGCGTGCGCGCGGGCGTGCCCACCACCATGCCGACCGCCCAGGCCCTGCACATCCTGGATTTTGCGATGCCATTGGCCAAGGAGGAGCAGCGCTTTTCCTTGAACGCCGAGAGCGACGGCAAGTTTGCGGTGAACGTGAGCGACGCCCAGGATTGCCATTGGACCATTTGGCTGCAGCGCAAGGGCGAGATCCTGGAGCGGGTGCACCCGCACCCGGTGTCCGCGAAGGCCTGCATTTGAGGCTGCCGCCAGCGCCCGCCGCCAAGGCCCATCCCAAGGCCCATCGCTTAGCGCGCGGCCTCCTGCAGCAGCCAGGTGGTGACTTCGTCGAGCAGCAGGCGCGCCTCGCCGCTGCGCGCCTGCTGCGGCCACACCAGGTGGTAGTCGGTGCCGGTGCGCAGTGCCACCTGGGGCAGCACGCGCACCAGGCGGCCGGCGGCGATGTCGGGGGCGACGAAGAAGGGGCTGGCCAGCGCCAGGCCCTGGCCGGCGATGGCCGCGTCGATGGCCAGGCCGATCTGGTTGAAGCGCGTGCCACCGGGTGCCGGGGCCGGCAGGCCGGCCTGGGCAAAGAAGGCGGGCCAGGAGCCGTGGGCGTCGTGGATCAGCGGCAGCTTGGCCAGGCGCTTGGGGGGCAGCGCGCCCACGTCCCCCACCAGCGCCGGGCTGCCCACCGCGATGAGGGTGTTCTCGAGCAGGCGCTGCACCTGCAGGCCCGGGCCGAAGGGCGGCTGGCCGTAGCGGATGGACAGGTCCACCCCCTCGGCATGGAAGCGCGACACGCGCTCGGTGGCCAGCACGCGCAGCTCGGTGCCGGGGTGGCGCTCGGCAAAGCGCGGCAGGCGTGGCAACAGCCACTTGGCCGCCAGCGTGGGCGCCACGCTGATGGTGAGCTGCCGCTCGCCCGGGCGCAGCTGGCGCGTGGCGTCGGCAATTTCTTCGAGCGCGCGGCGCACGCGCAGCGCGTAGGTGGCACCCGCCTCGGTGGGCGCCAGGCCGCGCGCGCGCCGCTCGAACAGGCGCACACCGAGCTCGGCCTCCAGCGCGCGCACCTGCTGCGCCACGGCGCCCTGCGTCACCCCCAGCTCCTCGGCCGCGAGCCGAAAGTTCAAGTGCCGCGCCGCAGCCTCGAAGGCGTGCAGCGCCTTGAGCGAGGGCAGGCCCTGCAGGGGCGGGGCGGTGGGGCTGCCTTGGTGGTGGGCGTTGCTGCTGCTGTTGCTGCTGCTGGCGTGGGCGGTCATGGGCGTTTCGATTCGTCGGGGCGGCTGGCACGGCCATCTTCCCATCTTTCCACCCTTCACCTTCTACCGACATGGTGCTGAAGAACCCCCTGCCCCGCTGCGCGCCAGCCTGTGCGCCGCTCACCGCACCCTTCATCGCCCCGCTAGCCCTGGGCCTGATGGGCCTGGTGGGCCTGGCGGCCCTGCTGCTGCCCGGGGGCGCGGGCGCCCAAATCCACCGCTGCACGGGCGCCAATGGCGTGGTCGAGTACCGCGCGCTGCCCTGCGAGGGCCCGACCAGCACGCACAGGCTGCTGGACCTGCCGGCGCAGCAACAACCGCAACGGCCGGCACCACCCCCACCCTCTGCCAACGCCGCCGATGTGCAGCGCCAGGCCACCGAGGCCCAGGTGGCCCGCGTGCGCGAGGCCGCGGCCCGCCTGGGGCAGCCGCAGCAGTCGCCGGTGCCCGGGCTGCAGGCACCCACATCCACATCCACATCCACATCCACACCTGCACCCGCGCTGGCACAAGCGCCTGCGCAACCACCAGCGCCTGCCGACACGGGCGGCGTGCACGGCATGCACCGGCCGGGCTTTGGCCCCGCCATGCGGCCGGTGGAGCTGCCCCTGCTGGCCTCGCTCGGTGCGCAGCCCCCGGCGGACGTGGCGGCCGGCAGCGAGGTGCTGGTGGTCACCGGCTACGAGACCAGCGAGCGCGTGCCCGAGGTGGTGGTGGACCGCCCCGGCCAGCAGGTGGTGCTGGTGCTGTCCACCTACGAGAAGGTGCTGTGGAAGGTGAGCGCCACGCCCGGCACGCGCATCCAGGCCATCCTGGTGGCATCGCTGCACAAGCCGGTCAGCGCCGTGAGCGGGCCGCCCGGCGCGCGGCTGTGGGAGGCCAACCTGAGCTACACCGCGCAGGCAGCCACGCCCGAGGTCTTCGCCACCTGGGACGCCTTGGTGCGCTCGCGCTTTGGCGCCGCGCAGCTGCACGCGCTGCGCTCGGGCTACCGCCTGCCCGGCGTGCAGCGCTACGAGCGCCCCGACCCGGCGGGCGCGCGCGTGGTGCCCACGCCGCCGCCGCCCGAGGCGCCGTCGGTGGACATCCGCTTCGAGCTGCCCACGCTGGACCAGCGCCTGCCCGTGGCCTGGACCAACGCCGGGCCGGTGTCGTCCGGCGACGCGGCGCGCGTCTACTTCACCGAGAACATGCTGGCACAGACCCCCGATGGCACCCTCTTCGGGGTCATGGGCGACAACGTGCTGCGCGCCAGCGGCGGCAGCCGCACGCCGCTGGCGCCCCTGCCGCCCAGCTTTCCGAGCGTGAACCGGCCCACCGACCTGGCCTACGACCCGGTGGGCGGCATCCTGGTGCTGACCACCCTGGGCGGCGAAGGCTTTCTGTACCGCTACGACGTGCGCGCCGAGCGCTGGCTGGACTACCGCTCCGTCTCCGGCATCGACATCACCGCCCTGGCCCACGACCCCGTGACCCGCGGCTACGCCGCCTGGACCACGAGCGGCGAGCTGCTCGTGATCTCGGCCCAGGGCGATCTCACCAGCCGCCACCGCCTGGAAAAGCCCATGGGCATCCCCACCGAAAAACTGGGCCGCCCGCTGCTGGTACCGCGCGGCAACGGCATCGCGCTGCTCCAGGTGCAAGGCAGCACCGTGCAGGCCATCTGGACCTTCAACACCACCACCCGCGCCGTGCAGCTCACCTGGCGCGCACCCGCCCCAGAGGGCCGGCCGGCGTTCAAGCCGGTGGCGCAGTCGCGGTGATGCGCGCGACCCGACCAAACCAACGACACCGACGATTTATCCACATGCGCAACTTTCGGCCCTTCTACGCTGCGCTGTTTGCAGCGCTGGTGCTGTCCCCCCTGCAGGCACTCGCTTGCAGCTGCTGGCACCCCGAGCCTGACGAGTATCTTGCATCCGCAAGGCTGATCTTCACGGGCAGAGTACTCAGCGAGAACAGCGGTAGCGCTCCCGGCAGGCGGGCGAGATTCCAGATCGACAAGCTGTGGAAGGGCGCTGCGCCTGGCGAGGTGGACATCTCCTACACGGCGAGCGACGGTCGCAACTGCGGCTGGAACTTCAAGGTGGGCCAGGAGGTCACCGTCTTTGCAGCCAGCTGGTCTCCTGGGGTCTACAGCACCGACATGTGCCTGATGATTCCCTTCGACGCTTACACAGGGCAGGGCGACACGCGCTACATGAACGCGCTAACCTCTTACCGCGCCAAGCTTGATGGCCTGGACCGGCGGCTTGCCAAGAACCCCGCCGACCCCGAGGCGCTGGCAGAGCGGGCGCATCTGTTCTTTCGGTACAAGGACTTCGCAGATGCCGAGGAGGCTTTTGGCAAAGTCATGGCGGTGGCTCCCCGCGATGTGCCGGCGCTCGTGGGCCGGGCCAATGCGCGCTACCAAACGGCGCAATTCGAGGGTGCTCTGGTGGACTATGACCTCGCGCTGTCGTTGCAGCCAAACGATACGCAAGCCCAGCGTGGCCGCACCCTGAGCCTCGTCAAGTTGGACAGGCCGCAGCAACTGGGCCCGAAGGACAGGGATTTCGCGGGTTTTGACAGCGGCCACGAAAAGCGCTACTCCTTTGCCGGCATGGACCTGCGAGGCGCGTCCTTCGAAGGTGCCAGACTCGGCCGAGTGGACTTCACCGGCGCCGACTTGCGCGGTGCTGATTTCAGCGGTGCCGATATTAGCCAGGTCAACTTCAACGGTGCCCGATTGGAGCGCGCAAGGTTCGACGGCTTGACGCGCTCCTTTGGTCCCACCTTCAAAGGGGCCGCGGCGCAGTTTGCGAGCTTTCGCAAAGCAAGCCTCAGAGACGTCAATTTCGAAGATGCCGTGCTCGTCAAGGCCGACTTCGAGGGTGCGCGACTTGACCGCGCTTCATTGAAACGTGCTGCGGTGCGGGGTGCCAACTTCAAGGGAACATCAATGGGGGAGGCGGACCTCACCGAAGTCGATTGGAACGGGGAAGACCTGTCCGGGGCCGACTTGCGCGTCGCGAAGCTCAACGGCGCCGTACTGCGGCGGGTATCGCTCAAAGGCGCTCAGGTGGGTTACTCCCGTGGGTCTGGAGTCATTGGAGACTGGCGCGGAGCCGACCTGGCGACGGCAGACCTGACGGACGTCCAATGGGGCGCGATCATGATCGACTGCCGCACGAAGCTGCCCGCGCACCTCAAGGTCGAGACACTCCCCCTGCTGCCGCTCTGGCGCGATTGCGATGGAGAGCCCCCCATGACGGCATTGCCCGCAGGCTATGAGTTCCAGCGTGGGCCGAAGCTGGAAGGCGTGGACGCGAAGGGCTCCCGGCTTGCGAAACGCGATCTCTCGGGATTTGCGTTTTGGAGAGTCCAACTCGATGGCAGCGATCTGCGCGGCGCGAACCTTACCAACGCCGACATCCAGGGTGGCAGCTACGAGGGCGTCCGGCTCGATGGCGCCATTTTGAAGAATGCCAGCGTGAGCCGCGCGAGCTTCAAGGGTGCCTCCTTCGTCGGCGCCGATTTCAGCGGCGCCCGCCTTGAAGACGTCAACCTGGAAGGCGCCATTCTTCGAGACGCTTGCTTTCGGGAGGATACGAACTGGCCCAAAGGGTTCGATGCCACGGCGGCTGGCGCCAGGCTCTGCAGGTAAGCTGCCTGGCAAGCCTTGGAGCGCATGCGCTCAAGGCCTGCGCAGCAAAGCAGGAGGGCGGCCGTCGCACACGGCCTGCGGCGCGCAATGCTGCACAGCCCAAAGAGAGAGAGAAAGAGAGACAAGCCCATGGGAGTACATCCAATGCGAACGAAAAAGGGGCTCCGGCCCGGGCGCGCGCTGGCCAATGCAGGGCTGGCACTGCTGGCATTGCTGGCCTGTGCGGGCGCGGCCGCCATGCCCCCGTTCAAGCCCGCCTCCGAACCACAGAGGCTGACCATCCCACTCGGCGATGCAGAGATGGCGCGCTTGCGCGCCGCGATTGCCTTGCCACGGCCCGATGCGCTGCTCATGGTCACCGGTGTGTACGCAAACGACGAGCCAGCCGGCGGCGCACCCGGCGCGCAGTGGGCGAGCTTCCAGATCGATGGTTTCGACACGGGGCCAGGGCACCGCCGCCACCGCCTGGGCTCATGCCAACGGGCGCCAGGTGCCCAGTGGACCTGCAGCTACCACGAACGGCTCACGCGGGTCATCGACGACATGACCGTCACCGCCCGGCTGCCGACCGATATGCCCACGGAGCTGGCGATCCGCATCCTGGATTTCGCAGTGCCCTTGATCAACGTGGGCATCCGGTCCGAGCGCGAATTCTCGGTGAGCGAGCATGGTGACCAGATCTCGGTCAGCTTTGGCAAGGGGTGCATCACGTCGATGAAGCTCCGGCGGCAGGGCGACACCTTCGAGAAGGTGCCGCAGCAGCTATTCCCTTTGCCGGATGTCTGCTTCTGAGCCTCGGCGCGCCAGAGGACGGGATACCCCGTTGAAGCGGCAATGAAGGGGCCTGCCCCACATCCGGGTACTGCACGATCTGCCTTGCTAGGATGGCTGTCATCGGCCGATAGCGGGCGGCAGCCCCCGTCTCGGTCGCGCTTTCAAGGCCATGCCACCAGAAGCAGACCTCCCCGCATCCAGCGATCATCCATGGCACGTCCCCTGTGCAAACTGTCCCCGCAAGAGATCCTCCAACAGGTCGAATGCATCGCCCTGGAGTTCATGAGATCCAAGGAGCTGGAAGGTTCGTTGCTTCATGTGGAGCCCGATGCCCTGTTGCTGCACGAGCGCGAGGGCCACAACACCGTCCACTGGATCGCCACCTTCACCTCGACATCGCTCCGAGTGAACCTGCGCACTGAGGACGCTACCTTCACGGAGATGGCCTTGAACCATGGCGACACCTGGTCCGCGTTCTACGGGGATGAACTGGAGCTGATAACTGCATTGCCTTGGCCCGCAGTCAACCTCAGCGGCATTGGTGTATTGGGAACCATCTCAACGATGGTGCAGGCGGGTACAGGCTACCGGAAGTTCTTGAAGCTCTATCCTGACGTCAGATGTGAACCTCTGGAGCCCTTCTACATTTGCCGAAGGGTCACTGGCGCTCTCACGTTCCCGATCGTGAAGGATCTGCTGCTCAACCACGGGTGGCGTGGCGCAAACTACGGCGCATTGCTGGTGCTGCTTGCGCCCAAGCCCGAATATCTTCCGCTGCTGGTGGATGCGTCGTCTCGGTGGAAATATGCCGACCGGGCCATTGAACTGGCGATGGTGGCGTGCGGGGGCTTCAGCCCACTGGCACCCGACCTGCAGAAATTTCATGCCCACTGCACCAGCGTCCGGGAAATGCTGGATGAACTGCCGTTCGTGCCACTGCCGTTGCGCCCTCCTTTGACAGAGTTCATGTACAGGGAATTGAGGAAAGAACTCGAGGCGGTTCGTGTGCTCTATCGAACCGAAGGGGTAGAGGCAGCGAGGACGGCGATGAAGACCGGACTTATCGGATACATCGATTTGCGGCACCTTGAGTGGGTCCAACTGGGATGTCCTGCGCCCCCGGTGGTCGATCCAGAAAAGCCCGTATCTCCGAAGTCAGAGATTCACGCACCGCCACCGGGACGATGGAAATGGCCGTGGAGGTTCTGGTGACCCAGACATCACGGGGGCGCTACAACCAGCTCGTCAACGGCTGGTCACCCCTGCATTGACCGCAAGCCGCCGCAGGCGGCTAGACTTCGGCAACCGGCCACCCTGCGCTCAGGGCGCAACACCGCTCACAAACACCTGGTCATAGTCATCGCTTCGAAATGCCACTCTGCTTTGGGACGGAATGCTCTGCGAGGGGAGCTTCATTGAAACATGGGTGAGTTGTTCGCTCTTGTTGGACACGAAACCAGACGATGCACTTTCCAAGGACACCGTGACACTTCCGTCTGGGCCTTTGGAAATGCCCGGCTGCTTGAACTGATTTCTGTACGAAGGGAAGTTTCTCAGTTCCACCATCAAATCAGGACCGGCGCGGTGCATCCACACAGTTGTTGGGAGCCCATCCGTTGGCTCAATCGCCGCCGTGGTGTTGGTTATCCACGTGTTGTCCGATGCAGCGCTCACATTCCAAAGAAGAATGGCTGCGATGGCCGCACCTGCCAGAGCAAGGGCTATGCGTGATCGTCCCATCGTGGGTTTTGACGTTGGGGTTAATCGGCACCGCTGCGCGGCATCTGCTTGAACGACCTGTTGGCCAGCAGGCCGACAAAAGCGGGGAAGAGTGCCACGGGGCACAGCAGGTGGAGCCACGCGAGTGAAGCGACGTCCGCGAGGCTCTCTCCCGGTGCGTAGTAGAAGGCAGCGCCCAGCACGGCGGCCGAGGCGGCCAGACCGGCGACAAGACCCCCCACCACGGAAAGCCCGCGAAACACCCAGGACGTGAGGAGGGTTCCAAGGGCCACGAAGGGCAGCCAGGAAAGGACTTGAAGGAGCGGGACAAGCCAAGCGGTCCGCTCCGCATCGCGCCCGAAAGGATGGAACGCCACCCAGAGTCCGAAAGCGTTGAGCGCCAGCCATGCCACGCCAACGCCCAAGGCGGAAGCCATCAAGAGGGTTCGAAATCGCACAGGCGCTCCATTTTTGCAAACTGACGTGAACTGGCACCGGCCGCTGGGTCAGCGCGGTTTGGACTGCAAGCCAGCGGGTGGTGAATCAACGGCAGCTTTGGGGTAGTTTGGTCCGACGGCTGGCTGCTTTGGGCCCGAAGCGGACATTGGCTGCTCAATCAATCAACCCAACCGACCTTCGTACCAATGTGGTTCCACACACCACGCAGGACACTAGAGTCTTCCGATGTAATGACGATCAGCGATAACAGATGGTCTGAGGTAAAAACTGTCTTCACCCCATCTACTAGGTAGGCGACCTCTACGAAGTCCTCACCCTCGACAAACGGAGGCGATGGCATCCCCTCAACGATGTGACCTTGATTCGCAACTTCGCCCACAAAATGCTCGACGCACGGGCGCCACTCAGAATTTGTGAACGAGGCTCCCCATTCGTACAAAAGCCATAGGGCATCAGGGTCGTGATGCACGGAGCCCAAGCGGTACAGCGCGTACATGTTTCCTAGCTTCAGGTGAGTTTAGAACTGCCGCCAGTGTCGCCTTCTGGCCGGTTGCAGTCTGATATTCAACAGGCTGCTTCAAGTGCCTCAATATAGGGCACCACTCGCGGATGCGCCTGGACCCATGGGTCGCCCAGGTATGAGGATACGGGGCCTGAGCCAATGACCGTCGCGAGCGACCCGGACTTGCTGGCCTGCAGCAGCTCGTGGGCCGAATGCATGACTGCCTCGCTCACAGCCGACTCCGGTTGGCCAGCTTCGCAATGCCACTCCTTTTGAATCGCACTGATGAGCTTGCCCGCCGCAGCCTCCAGCTTGGTTCGTGAATGGGTCATGGGGGCGAAGGTCCGGTGGTGGCAGATAGCGACAGTCTAGGGCCTGTGCCCCCAAGAAGGCGACCCAACGCGATGGCGGACACCGCAATCCCCCAGGCCCATGTTCGATGCCCTGGTTTTTCACAGATGATGGAGGCCCTATGCACAAAGCAATCGACATTCGCCGCTACAGGCCCGGTGAAGAGCAGGCCTTGTTCGAGGTGTACCACTCGGCCATTCACCGCGTGGCGAGCCAGCACTACACACCCGAGCAGGTACAGGCCTGGGCGCCCCGGGACCTGGACATGGACCTTTGGGCGAACAGGATTCGCGGCATCAATCCCTTCGTTGCGGAACTGGATGGCGCGATTGCCGGCTACGCCGATCTGCAGCCCCATGGCTACATCGACCACTTCTTTGTCTCGGGCGCCTACCCCAGGCGGGGGGTTGGCACCGAGCTGATGAAGCACCTGCTCGCCGAAGCCAGCTCCCTTGGAATCGACGAACTCACCTCGGATGTGAGCCGGGCCGCCCAAGCCTTCTACGAGAAATTTGGCTTCTCCGTGGTGGAGCACAGGTATCCGGAGCGTCGCGGTGTCGTCATTCCCAATGCGCTCATGCGGCGCTCGGTGGCGGCCAGCCCATGACGCTTGCCACCACCAACCGCACGCCCTCTTCGGAAATGTGCATGCGCCTTGCCCTGGCGAATACCCGCACCACCGCGCGGCGGCTCCTGGCGTGCGCGCTGTTGCTGCTGCCCACGGTGCCGCTGGTGGCGACTGCGCAGGGTGGGGCTCCCGATGTTCCGCTACCGGTGATCGTGAGAGTTCCCAAATTCAACGCAGACGTCACCTTTGCGCCCGGGGCCACGGGCATCACCGCGCCGCAACGCGAGATGCTGGGGCGCATGGTCTCGCGGCTCGCCATGCAATGCGAAGCGCAGAACTGGTACGTCGATGGCTACGCCGACGCGGGTGAGGTGAAGCACCACCCCGATGGCGGCAACAGGCTGGCACTCGACCGGGCATCGAACGTGGCAGACCTGCTGGTGCTCTATGGGGTCCAGCGGGAGTCGATCTGCCTTGTAAGCCGGGGGAGTCGCCACCCGGCCGTCCAGCCCCCTGACATCCGCAATGCGCGGGTGGAGATCATGGGCATCTGCGACATGAGGCCCGTTCGGTGCCCGTGAATGGCGAGCGGGCCAGGCATGCGGCCTCGCCGGTTGGGCATCCATCCAGGATGACTGTCATCGGCCGTAAGCGAATACATTGAGATGCCAAGACTTTCATGGAAAAGCGTTGGGTTGTCTGCTTCCAGAGTTGCTGGAGCCCTGGTTGCACTTGGCGCCGCGATTTGGCTTTTCGTGGCAGCGGGGTCAAGCCTGGAGGCCATGGAGGCAGACCGCTTTTGCAACGAACACTTGGGAAAGACCCAGCAGGACGTCAAAGACCTGGTAGGCAAGACACCCCACGCGAGTGTTTTCTCCGATTCGCCGCTGCGCATGTCGATAAGGCTGGGGCGCCACAGCTGTTACCTGCAGTTCAGCGGCGATGGCAAGGTCATTGGGGGCTCTACCATGGCCCGCTATTGAATTCGGGGCCCGCTTCGAGCCACGGCAATCAAGGCGCCTACTGCCCACAACGAGAGGTTCGCGCACGCGTTCACTGCATGAAGACATCCACTCGCGCATTCATCGAGGCGCTGGCCAACTCACCGGTTCTGAGACCCGTCTTGGAGGAGGCTGGTGAGCACTGGGCGCCGCAAGAGCCGCCAGAGACAACGCTCTTGTCGAGCTTTGCCAATCGGTTGCTGGAAGTCTCACAGAATCCGGCCGCCGCCGAGACACAGCGGGCGATGCTGCTCGTTGAGACTGCAATGCAGAGCGGGGATATGGCCTTGGTGACCGTGGCAGCCACCGGGTTCATTGAGGGGCTGGTCGCCTCAGCGAGTGAACTGGGCCTGCTCCCGCAGTTTCTTGCTGCATTGGGCCCATCGTCGCGGCGCCACGCCGATGCCTGGCTGGAGTTCGAGGGCTGAAACCCGGCCACCAGTAGATATTCACGCTCCCAGCGTAATGCCCGTTGAATGCTCCCCAACACCCAAGCTACCGGCCGCCAGCAGCGGCCCACCCCCTGCCCAGGAGGTGGCTGCGACCATCCCGGTGGCCATAGCCGATGCGCGGGGCCAGCCGGTGCGGGCCGACATGGCGCTGACCCATGGCACCGCGAGCGTCTGGGCGTTGCTCAAGGGCATGGATTTCGCCATGGCCATTCTTGCCGCGGTGCTGTCCGGGATGGCCGGATGGGTGGCCCTTCGGCGCGGGCAGGGACAAGTCGATGTCCGACGACCTGGCCATGCACCGCGCGCGCCGCAAGCGCTACCGGTGAATCCGGCATGGGCATGGTCATGGGACCGGCACAATCAACCACCACACCACCACAAGCCCCAGGCAAACACATGAAGCGTTGCGGTTCCCCCTTCTGGCCCATCGGCCAGCAATCCCTGCTCGCCACCCTGCTGGCCCTTGGCTGCTGCGCCCCGGCCTGGGCGGCCCCAGATGCGGTGGCCGATTTCAAGGCGCTGGTGGCGGTTTGCAAGGCGGCGTACGCGGCCAAGCCGGCCACCGAGGTGGGCTTCGACGACCCGCTGCAGTCGTGGATCAAGACGGCGCGCCTGCCCATCGAGGTGCGCTACGACGTGAAGAAGACGGACTCACTGATCCGCCCCTTCTCGGCCTTCATCGAGATCACCGAGGTGGTCGCCCACGTCAAGGCCCCGGGGGAGGAAGCGGCCCGCAAACTGCCGGTCACCGCGGGCGATGGCCGGTGGTATTCGAGCCGCTTTGTCTACCTGCTGAACTTTGCCTATGAGGACAATCGCTGGGTGCCGGTCGACGTCATGCGCTCGCGCGCCGCCCGCGACAAGGGGGCCCGGCAGTTTGACAAGCCATTCAGCACGGGAGCTTCTGCGGACGGCATGCGGGATCCCAAGGCCCCATTCGCGGCCTGCATGCCGAAGTAGGTGCGGTGTGGCAGGGCGAGGCTGCCGTTGGCCTGCACCGGCCAGCAGCCGCCCCGCAGAGCCAGCGATTGCGACCGCTCAGGCCTTCACTTCCACCACCGCCTCAAAGCCCCCAAAGATCATGCGCTTGCCGTCGAAGGGCATGGGCGGGTTGGCGGGGTTGGACGGGTCCATGCGCGGGTCTTCCATCATTTTCTTCATGCCTGCGTCGCGCGTGGCCTTGTCGGGCCATTCGACCCACGAGAAAACCACCGTCTCCTCGGCCGTGGCCTGCACCGCGCGGCGAAAGTCGGTGAGCTTGCCGTCGGGGACGTCGTCGCCCCAGCCCTCGATCACGCGCAGGGCGCCCAGCTCGATGAAGATCGGGTCGAGCTGGCGCGCGTGCGCGGCGAATTTTTCCTTGTTGGCGGTGGGGACGGCGATCACGAAACCATCGATGTAAGACATGGCTTGACTCCTGTTGGGTTGACGATCATTCGACGTGCCCGCCATGGGCACCCCGTAAGAGCCTGTTCAAAGTCTTTTTGCAGCCGCGTTGGGGCGCAATCGGGATGAGTGGATGCTTCGGATGCGCCGCATGGGCTCATGCCCATGCAAGCAGCCGGGGCGTCCAGTCGCCCGATTTCGCCCCAACCCTTCGGGCAAGTGCCTTTTCGGGCGGTCTGCGGCGTTGCGGCGCTTGCCAATAGCCGAGCTATTGGCTGCACCCCGCGCCTTGCATCCCATCCCGAAAAGGGACTTGCGCGGCTTCAAAAAGACTTTGAACAGGCTCTAAGCACTCGACGAACGACGGCCCGCCAGATCGACATGGCGCGCGCCCAAAAGAACACTTTCTTACAGAAGGTGCCAGGGCCTGGCGCGCCGGCCTCCTGGCCCCACGCCTTGGCGCAAGGCCGCGGACGCCTTTCAGTTGCCGACGCTGATCGGCCGGTTGCCGCCGAAGCCCCACAGGCGCATGTCCCTGGAGGCGGCCAGTTGCTCCAGGCTGGCCAGGTCCAGGTCCATGATGACCGCACCGATTCCGTCGAGCCACTGCGGCGGCTGCAGCGGTGTGTAGGGCGCCAGCGCGTCCTCCAGCATGCGGCGGTAGGACTGGCGCTGGGCGTTGCTGGTGGCCGTGGACACTGGCCCCGAATAGCCCATGCGCAGGCTGATGATGGCCGTGGCGCGGCCGTAGCGGCGGGCCTGGTCCAGCGCGAAGGGGTCTGCGCGCAGGGGCGTGTCGTTGAGCCAGCCCAGGGGGCGGATGGCGATCACCGAGCGGTGGCGCGCGAGCTCGACCAGGCCCAGTTCGTCGGCGCGCAGCACCACGGTGCCCGTGCGCTCGGCGCTCAGCGAGTCGAGCACCACCAGCGTGCCGGTGCGGTTGCGGGTGGTGAAGGCCCCCGGTGGCACGCCCACATCGGCCAGCAGCTGGTTGGCGGCGGCGCGGGCCAGCGCGGGCTGGGCCGGGTGGTTGAACTCCAGGCTGCTGCGGCCGGTGCCCGCGTCGATGGTGATGCCCGCGCCTTCCACGTGCACGGTGACCTCGACGTCCACCTTACCCTGGCTGCGCAGCTTTTGGTCGGTAGCGGCCAGGCTGCCGTCCAGGTCCCCCAGCAGGATGTGGTGGTTCCATTCGGAGCCCCGGCTCAGCGCGGTGGCGATGCTGCTCGCGCGCAGCAGCTCCAGGCCTCGCGCCGTGACCCACAGGTGCACCATGCCGATGCCCAGCACCTTGCCACCCTGGCGCACTTCGCTGCCCAGCTCGGCCAGCAGCGCATCCGCCGCCTGGCGGGTGAAGGCGGTGTAGGCCTTTTCTCCCATCACCAGGTATTCGAACGCCTTGCCCAAGGGCGTGAGGTTGACCTGCACCGGCGCATGCCCGGTGTTGATGGCACGCAGGCGCATGCGCTCGTAGTCGGCAGGCTGCACCTCGGCCGCGTGGGCCGGCGCGGCCAGCAGCAGGCCCAGGGCAGCGGCACAGCGCAGGGAAAAACGGCCCAGGGAATGGCCCAGAGAATGGCCCAGAAAGCGGCGCAGCATCGTCATCAGGTGGGTCCTCAGAGCCTGGGGGGCGAAACGCTGGGTTATACCCTGCGGTCACCGGGCCGGTCCACACCCAATTGGGCAGGGTGGGTGCACCAACGCCCCCCGGCGCCACGGCCATCTGGGGGGCGGCGCGGGTGCCGTCAGCGGGCCCGCACGCGCTGCTTCGCCACCCGGCGCGGGGGCTTGTTGGGCGCTGGCGCAGCCAGGCGCGCCTGCAAGAACGCCCGCAGCGCCTGCACCACCTGGCTGCGCATGGGGCCGGGCTGGTAGACCAGCACCACGCGCCGCTCGATGTGCGGGGTGACCAGGGGCCGCACCACCAGGTCCGGGTCGCGCAGCGTGGCGGTGTACAGCTGCGGCATCAGGCCCAGCGCCATGCCGCCGCGCACCAGGGCGTACAGCGTTTCGGCGTAGCTCACGCGGTAGGGCTCGGCATGCTGGGCAAACTGCGCGCGGGGCGACTCGCCCAGCGCCGGCATGCTGCCGCTTTCAAACAGCGCCAGCCGCTCGTGCCCGATGTCCTGCCAGGCCACGGGCTTGTCGGCCCGGGCCAGCGCATGGTCGCGCCGCAGCACCAGCACCAGCGGGTCGCGGAACAGGTCGGTGCACACCAGGCTGCCCGGGGGCTCGGTGATGGCGGCAATCGCCAGGTCGAGCTGCCCGCTGCGCACCTCGGCCAGCAGGGTGGTGGAGGGGGCGTCGCGCCAGGCCAGGTCCATGCGGCTGCGCTGGGCCGGCGCAGCGGCGGCGCCTTGCTGTTCTTCTTCGGCAAGAAACTCCCCCACCGCCGCCACCACGCGCGCGCTGGCCGAGGGGATGACGCCAATGCGCACCAGCGCACGCCCGCGCTGCACGGTGTTGTCGATGTCCTTCAGGGCGCTGTCCACCGTGTGCACCACGAAGTCGGTGCGCGCCAGCACCTCGGCGCCCAGCGGCGTGAGTTCGAGCTGGTGCGTGGAGCGCGTGAGCAGCGCAGCCCCCACCAGCCGCTCCATCTGCTTGATGGCGTTGCTCAGCGCCGGCTGGGTGATGGACAGCCGGCGCGCCGCCCGGCCGAAATGCCCCTCTTCGACCAGCACGGAGAAAAAGCGCAGCTGCCGCAAGGTGAGCGCGTGGAGTGCGGTGGTGGTGCCCATGGCTTGGCTTTCATTGCATCGGCGGTTATAGATCCAATGAATGAATATATAGAAATTTGAAATTTTCCTTATCTGCGGGGTGTGCCTAGACTTCGGCATGAGCCCGCATTCCGCCCCCGCCGACGCCGACGCCGGCGCGCCCCTCGAAGCCTTTCTGCGCGCCATCCCCAAGGTGGAGCTGCACTGCCACCTGTTCGGCACGGTGCGCCAGGCGACCTTTGCCGCACTCAACCGCCGCGCCGGCGCACCGCTGGCCGATGAGGAGGTGCAGGGCTTCTACACGCGCGGCGAAAAGCCCGTGGGCGTGCTGCGCGTGCTGCGCGCGCTCGATGCAGAGCTGGTGCGCAGCGCCGACGACCTGTACCAGCTGACGATTGAATACCTGCAAGACGCCGCGGCCCACACGGTGCGCCATGCCGAGTTCTCGTGGAACCCGACCGGCACGGTGCACGCCTCGGGCATCGCCTACCCGCTGGCGCAGGCGGCCATCGTGCGCGCGATCCGCGACGCGGAGCAGCAGTGGGGCATCACCGGCCGGCTGATTGCGGCCATCGACCGCGAGGCCTCGCCCGAGGCCGCGGTGGAGATGGTGCAGTGGGTGGCGGCGCAGCGCTGCGACGAGGTGGTCGGCATCGGCATCGACTACCGCGAGAACGACCGGCCGCCCGAGCTGTTTGTGCAGGCCTACCGCGACGCGCAGCGCGCCGGCCTCAAAACCACCGCGCACGCCGGCGAGTTCGGCATGCCCTGGACCAATGTGCGCACCGCGCTCGACGTGCTGCAGGTGGACCGCATCGACCACGGCTACACGGTGGTCGACCACCCGGCCTTCGCGCGCGAGTGCGCCGAGCGCGGCGTGGTCTTTACCGTGGTGCCCACCAACTCCTACTACCTGCGCACGCTGGCGCCCGAGCGCTGGGCGCTGGACCACCCGATACGCCACATGCCGGCACTGGGCCTGCGCATCCACCCCAACACCGACGACCCCACGCTGCACCAGGTCACGCCCACCGGGGCCTGGCTCAAGATGGTGCGCGACTTCGGCTTTGGCCTCGATGACCTGCGCGGCTTCATGCACAACGGCCTGGACGGCGCCTGGATCGACGACACGCAGCGCCGCCGCTGGCGCAGTGAATGGAGCGCACAGTTCGATGCGCTGCGCGCCGCGCACGGCCTGGCCTGACGACATCACCCCTCTGCACACCACCCCACCGCACAGCCCCCCACCGAGAGACCTTCACACCATGCGATACCTTGCTGCCCCGCTGCTCGCCGCCACCCTCCCCCTGCTGGCCCTGGGCCCGGCGCATGCGCAGGCACCGGCGCCTGCGGCCTGGCCAGCGGCCAAGCCCATCACGCTGATCGTGCCCTACTCCGCTGGCGGCAGTGTCGATTTTGTGGCGCGCATGGTGGCCACGCGGCTCTCGGAGCGGCTCAAGCAATCGGTGGTGATCGAGAACGTGAGCGGTGCCGGCGGCGCCATCGGCGTGGCCAAGGCGGCCGCGGCGGCGGCCGATGGCTACACCCTCGTGGCCGCGCCCGACAGCACCATTGCCATCGGCAAGCTGGTCAACCCCGCCGCGTACAAGTTCGATCCGCTCAAGGACCTGGCGCCCGTGGGCCTGGTGAACACGGCCCCCATGGTGCTGGTGGCCCGGCCCGGCCTGGGCGTGGCCAGCTATGCCGACTTCGTCAAGCTCGCCAAGGCCTCGCCCGGCAAGACCAGCTACGCCACCTCGGGCGTGGGCACGGTGCTGCACCTGTCGATGGAGCTGCTCAAGCAGCGCAGCGGCATCTACGTCACCCACATCCCCTACCGCGGCGCAGCGCAGATCGCCACCGACGTGATCGGCGAGCAGGTGGACACCGCCATGCTCATCAGCGCCGGCGCGGTGCCCGGCTACGTGCAAAGCGGCAAGCTCAAGGCCCTGGGCGTGACCGGCACCAAGCGCCTCGAATCGCTGCCCAACGTGCCCACCTTCGACGAAATGCCCGGCCTCAAGGGCTACGCCCCGGTGGCCTGGACCGGCCTGTTCGCCCCCGCGCAAACCCCCGCCCCCATCGTCGCGCGCCTGAACCAGGAACTCAACGCCGTGCTGAGCACCCCTGAAGTGCGCACCAAGCTGCAGGAGCAAGGCGCCCTGCCCGGCAGCGGCTCGGCCCAGGACCTGGCCCGCTTCGTGCAGGCCGAATACGCCCGCAACCTGAAGGTGGTGCAGAGCGTGAATATCAAGGAGTAGGAGTGCGCAGACGCCGGGTGCTTGCGCCGGCTTTCGGCCCATACCGATTGGCGTTCAGCCCAGCCTGAGCCCTTCGCCGCTGCAGACCCAGGGCGGGGGCTGTGGCTGGAGCCGTTGGACAAGCCAATGGGCAAACGCCACCGCTCGACCACGCCGAAGTCGCATCCGGCATGCCGGCACTGTGCCGCGGATGGGGCACGCCTACAGAAGGTCTTTGACGATGCCTCGGCGCTGCAGCAGTTGCAGCACCGGATAGGCGGCCAGGCCCGTCAAGGAAGATGAGATGCCACATAGCAGTGGTGCCACAAAAACCATGATCAGGTCCACCCAGACAGGAGTCCCCGAATCATCGAAGACACCCCAGATGGCTTGCACACCATACAGCACCGGCATCAGTGCCAGCGTTCCAAAGAATCCGATATAGAACTGAAGCTCGAGCACTGACGAGAGAGATTTCATAGGTATGGACTCTACAGGCTGGTGGGTCTGGACAAGGATCCCTGCCGTCCTTGCCCGAGCGGATCTTTGCACATTGCGCATTGCCGGCCCCCATCTTTTTGGCCTGTGGATTTCACCGCCTGGCTGTCGGTCTGCTGCGCCAGTCCAGGGATGCAGCGGCCAGCACCCCTGGGGCACCTTCTCGGCGGCCCGTCGGTACACCAAATGCGTACCAGCCACCGGGGTGGATGGCAACCCGTTCAGGCCACTGGCGGGGAATGCTCCTCGCCGCGAGCACCACGCACAAGACGCGGCCACGGTGCCACCAGCGTGGTGTGGGCCGCGCCACATCCGCTCCACTTTCCAGCGCGCGCGCCCCTCCCTCGGTAGGGTTTACCGCCCGCCACCGCAGGGCTACAAACCGTTCCTGGTGTTGCCAGATGTGGCAATGCAGCCGTCCGGCATGCCTGTGCGCGCCGTGTCTTCACCGGCCCCTGGAACCTTGTGCAGAAGTACCACTTCATCACCGGCCTGCCGCGCGCAGGCTCCACCCTGCTGTCCGCGCTGCTGCTGCAGAACCCGCGCTTCCATGCGGGCATGACCAGCCCGGTGGGCGGGCTGGTCACGGCCAACCTGCGCCTGATGAGCGCGGGCGGCGAGCTGTCGCTGCTGATCGACCCGCCCATGCGCAAGCAGATCCTGCGCGGGCTGTTCGACGCGTACTACGGCGCCATCGGCAAGGAGGTGGTCTTCGACACCAACCGCCTGTGGTGCGCCAAGATGCCCCTGGTCGAGGACATGTTCCCCGGGGCCCGGATGATCGCCTGCGTGCGCGACATCCCCTGGATCATGGACAGCATCGAGAACCAGCTGCACAAGAACCCGTTCGAGAACACCAAGCTGTTCGCCAGCGAGGCCGAGCGCCTGACCATCTACAGCCGCATGGCCGCGCTGGCGCGGCACGACCGGCTGATCGGCTTTCCCTGGGCGGCGCTCAAGGAGGCCTACTACGGCCCGCACGCCGGCCAGCTGCTGCTGGTGGACTACGACCTGCTGGTGCGCGCGCCCCTCAAGGTGCTGCAGCTCGTCTACGGCTTCATCGGCGAGCCCTGGTTCGACGGCCACGATGTGGACAACGTCGAGTACGACGCACCGCAGTTCGACGAGGCCATGGGCATGGCCGGCATGCACCAGGTGCACCGCAAGGTGGCGCCGCGCGAGCGCCAGACCCTGTTGCCGCCCGACATCTTCGAGAAGTACCAGGACATGGCCTTCTGGCGCACCGATACGCGCAGCGCCGCCAGCGTCATCAAACCCACCACGCACTGACCAGCCCCACCTACCGGCCCACCCACCGGCCCACGAAAGCCCGCGCATGGCACTCGCCTACACCACCGGCCCGACCCTCTGGTCCTACGCCAACGCCACCGACAACTCCAGCGCCAGCACGGCCCGCTTCGCCGACCTCGATGGCGATGGCGATCTGGACATCTTCATCGGCGTGGAGAAGGCCAGCGGCAACCAGCCCAGCCAGATCTGGAAGAACGACGGCGCCGGCAACTTCAGCCTGCACCAGAGCCTGCCCGCGGCGCGCATCGTGCAGTCGTGGCTGGTCAACCTGGACGCCGACCCCGAGCTGGAGCTGGTCACGCGCAGCTACCAGTCGCCCCTGCAGGTGTGGCAGAACAACGGCACGGGCACCTTCAGCGCGGGCGGGACCATCGGCAGCAACATCCAGGCGGCAGACATCGCCGACCTCGACGGCGATGGCGATCTGGATGTGCTGATCGGCATCTTCCAGGGCAACTACGCGGTCTACAAGAACAACGGCGCCGGCGCATTCACGCTGGACTCCAGCCCCGCCAAGGTCTCGGACCCGGTGGCCCTGACGCTGGTGGACCTGGACCGCGACGGCGACAGGGATGCCGTGCTCGTCGAAGACAACGGCGTGCGCATCCTGGCCAACAACGGCAGCGGCGGCTTCACCCCGCACAGCAGCTTGGGCGATGCCTTCGGCGGCGCGGCCCTGTCGGCCGAGCTCACGGGCGACGGCCACGCCGACGCCCTGGTCAGTGGCCTGAACGGCGCCGCCGCCAACCTCATCCTGTTCCAGAACAACGGCAGCGGCGCTTTGGGCAACCAGCTGCAGGTCTTCACCCGGGCCGAGGCGCCCGGCAGCTTTGCCGATGTGGACGGCGATGGCGACCTCGACGGCCTGGGCCAGAAGATCATGCTCAACAACGGCGCGGGCGCGTTCACCGACTCGGGCGTGGTGCTGCAGGACCCGGCCTTCATGTACAACGGCAGCCCGGTGCCCGGCCAGGCCCTGGCGGCCGGCGATGTGGATGGTGACGGCGATATCGACGTGGCCGTGGCCTTCTACGCCGGCAACTGGACGGTGCCGCTCTACGCGGGGGCCGTCAAGCTCTACCTGAACAACACCGTGCCCGCCACCAATGCCGACGGCACGCTCACCGCCGGCACCGGCGTGAGCGAGCCCGTGGGCCTGCCCAGCACGGCCGACACCGCGGCCGAGGTGGTGGACGTGTTCGACTTGCGGCTCGCCGATGGCGGCGGCAGCGACGGCCTGGCGCTGGGGGTGTCGCAGCTGAAGGTGCACACCTCGGGCACGGGCGATTTCAGCAAGGTCACCTGGCGCCTGAGCGGCCCCGACGCCACCAACGTGGTGGGCACCTACAACGCGGGCACCAACGAGATCACGTTCTCGGGCCTGGCCATCTCCGTGGCCCAGGGCGGCAACGAGACCTACCGCATCAGCGCCTTCTTCAACGACCGCAGCGGTCTGGCCAACGGGCAGACCTACCGCCTGTCCATCGACGGCGACACCGATGTCACCCTCGCCCCCGGCGGCAGCCGCATGGCCAGCGGGCAGGCGGCGGTGACCAATGGCACGGGCAGCGCCGTCACCGTGGTCAACGAGGCCCCCATCAACATCGCGCTCTCGGCCAGCAGCGTGGCCGAGAACACGCCCACGGCCACGCCACTGGCCATCGGCACCCTGTCCACCACCGACCCGAACGCGGGCGACAGCTTCACCTACAGCATTGTCGGCGGGGCGGACGCGGGCGACTTCGCCGTCAGCGGCAGCACCCTGCAGTTCAAGGCGGGCACCACGCTCGACCACGAGGCCAAGGCCAGCTATGCCGTCACCGTGCGCAGCACCGACGCGGGCGGCCTGGGCGTGGACAAGGCCTTCACCATCGCGCTGACCAATGTCAACGAGGCGCCCACGCTCGCCACCCCCCTGCCCGACCAGGCCGCACAGGCCACCCAGGCCTTCAACTTCGCCTTCGCCTCCAATGCCTTTGGGGACGTGGACGCCGGCACCACGCTCACCTACACGGCCACCCTCGACGGCGGCGGCGCATTGCCGGCCTGGCTCACGTTCACCCCCGGCAGCCGCAGCTTCAGCGGCACCCCGGCGGCGGGCGACGCGGGCACGCTGCAGATCCGCGTCACGGCCAGCGATGGCAGCCTGAGCGCCAGCGATACCTTCGCCCTGGTGGTGACCGCCGGCCCCTCGGTCAGCAGCATCGTGCGCACCGGCGCCACGGCGCTGACCAATGCCAGCAGCGTGGACTACACCGTCACCTTCAGCCAGGCCGTGACCGGCGTGGACCCCGCCGACTTCAGCCTCACCACCACCGGCACGGCCACAGGCAGCGTGACCGGCATCAGCGGCAGCGGCACCACCTGGACCCTGACCGCCAGCGGCCTGGGCGGCGACGGCGACCTGCGGCTGGACCTCAAGAACAGCGGCACCGGCATCCAGAACGGCGCGGGCCTGGCCATCACGGGCGGCTACACCGCTGGCGAGGTCTATACGCTGGACACCACCGCCCCCGCCATCCCCAGCATCGCCACGCTCGGCGCCGCCAGCGACACCGGCAGCAGCCCCAGCGACGGCATCACCGCCGACACCACGCCCACCCTCACGGGCACGGCCGACCCCGGCAGCACCGTGACCCTGTACGACACCGATGGCAGCACCGTGCGCGGCAGCACCACCGCCGACGGCGCGGGCCACTGGTCCATCACCAGCACACCGCTGGCAGCCGGCGCCCACACGCTGACCACCAAGGCATCGGACGCGGCGGGCAATGCCAGCGCCGCCTCGCCGGGCCTGGCGCTGACCATCGACCCCGTTGCCCCGGTGCTGGCTTCGGCCACCGTCAATGGCAGCACGCTGGTGCTGACCTACACCGATGCGGGCTCGCTCGATGCGGTCAATACCGCTGCCCCCGCCGCCTTCACCGTGATGGTGGGGGCTGTGGCCAACGCAGTCACGGCGGCGGTGGTGAATGCGGTGGCCAAGACCGTGACGCTGACCCTGACCACGCCCGTGGCCAATGGCCAGGCAGTGACGGTGGCCTACACCGACCCCACGGCCGGCGACGACGCCAGCGCCCTGCAGGACCTGGCCGGCAACGATGCCGCCACGCTGGCCGCCACGGTGGTGACCAACAACACCCCGGCAGACCCCGGCCCCGGCACCCCGCCCCCCAACACGGTGGACGGCGTGCCCGTCACCACCGCCCCGGGCCCCGGCGGCTCCACCGTCATCACCATCCCCGTGGTGCTGCCCACCCGGCCCGACACCCCGGGCAGCAGCACCCCGCTGGCCGATATCCCCCTGGTCACTTCTCCCAGCGGTTCCCCCATCGTCTCGGTCAGTGTGCCCACGGGCGTGGGCCTGTCGGCCGAGGGTTTGACCACCACCACGACAGGCTCGGCCGCCCTGGCCGAGCTGGGGTTCCGCATCGAGCGCATTGCCGGCGACAACCCCGAGCTGACCCATGCCGGCCAGGTGTTCTATGCCACGCTCTCGCCCACCGAGCCTTTGAGCGTGCAGATCTTGAAGCCCACCATCGGTGCCGGCTACGACGGCTCCCGCCCCCTGGTCATCAACGGCAGCGCCAACCCCGCCGATGGCCAGCAGGCGGTGATCATCGATGCGCGTGCCCTGCCTTCGGGCACGGTGATCCAGGTGGACCACATCGAGTTCGTGGCCGTGGTGGGCCATGTGCGCATCGTTGGCGGCGCCGGCCGGAACATGGCCAGCGGCGACAGCGGCAACCAGACCATCGTGCTGGGACCGGGCAACGATGTCATCCACGGCGGTGGTGGCAACGACACCGTGGGCAGCGAGGCCGGGGACGACCAGGTCTATGGCGATGCCGGCGATGACACCGTGTTTGGCGGTGCGGGCAATGACCTGTTGTCCGGTGGCACGGGCAGCGACAAACTCAATGGCGGTACGGGCTTTGATGTGGCGATCCAGGAGGGGGCGCGCAGCGACTACACGGTCACCCTGGAAGGCGCCGGCATCAAGCTCACGCACACGGCTTCGGGTGTCTCCGACTGGCTCGTGGATGTGGAGCAGGTGCGCTTTGCCAGCGGGCCGAGTCTCACGGTGGCGCACAGTGCGGCCGAGGAAGCCGCTGCATTCCTGTTCCAGAAGTGGCTGGGCCGCGACCTGAACCAGGGCGAAGGCGCCATCATCCAGAGCCTGACGGGCAAGACCGCGCTGGAGGTGGCAACCTTGTTCGCCCAGGTGTTCCCCGAGCAGAGTGCGGGCAAGACGCCGGCGCAGTTGCTCGAAGGCATGGCTGCGGCCGGAGCGATCCGCGTGGATGCCATCCGCGAAGTGACGGTGACCGGCGATGCGGGCAACAACACCATCAGCCCGACCTTGGGCCTGGCGCGCTATGTGGATGGCGGTGCGGGCACCGATACCGTGGTGATCCCCGCGACCCTGGCGCAGACGCACATCCAGGCCAACGCCAATGGATCCTTCACACTGCAGCGCATGACCGATGGGGCGATGCTGGATGTGACGCGGGTCGAACGCGTGAGCTTCAGCGATACCAAGCTGGCCCTGGACCTGAACGGCCATGCGGGCCAGGCGGCCAAGCTGCTCGGTGTCCTGGGCGGCCCGGCCCTGCTGGCCAACAAGGGCATCGTGGGCGAGGTGATTCGCCTGCTCGATGCCGGGGCCAGCAGCCAGACCATTGCGGGCCTGGGGCTGCAGCTCTTGGGGGCGAGCACCCCCACCCAGATCGCGCAGACCCTGTGGACCAACGTCACAGGCCGGGCGGGCACCAGTGGGGAGCTCAAGATCCTCACCGACATCATGGCCGGCGGGGTCTCGGCGGCGGATCTGGTGGTGATGGCGGCCAACCTGGATGCAACGGCGGTGCGCATTGACCTGGTGGGGCTGGCCGCCAAGGGGATCGAGTTCGCCTGACAAGGCTGGGCCCGGCCCTGGCCCACGGAATTCTTGCGGGCGTCACGATCCCGGCAGACAAGTCCACCATGGATTTGTCTGCCGATCTCCGCGCCCTTCTGCCCCGCTGGCGCATCGACGGGGCCGACCTGCTGCCGCCCGAAGAGCCCGCGCAGATCGAGGCCCTGTTTGCCCAACTGGGCCAGCCCGCCACCGCCGAGGTGCTCACCCTCTACAGCACCCTGGGGGGCATGGCGACGATGGACGGCGAGTTCTGGCGCCTGTGGTCCCTCCAGGAAGTCAGCCGCGCCAACCAGGGCCCGCCTTCCGAATGGGGCGTGCAGTTTGCCGACGTCCTCACCCACAGCCACGTCTTTCGGCTCAGAACCACGGACAGTGGCCAGTCGGAAGTCTTCGCCGACCCCTTGCGCCGAGGCAGCCTGCCCGTGCGGGTCGCGGCCTCGCTCAGCGAGTTCTTTGCCCGGTACCGGCAAAACCCCGAACAAGTCCTGCCGCAGCGGTAGCGAGCCGCGCCTCGTCTTGGGCAACCGCCGATGCCACCCGCGTGCCGCGTGCCGCCTTCACCTCGGCGCTCATCTGGCCGGAACAGCGGCGGCAATTCATTTGCGTGAAAAACTTTCTTTATGGCAATAATTGGTTTGCACAACCGTTTGACCACGACAAGGGGCGCACCTTCTGCGTGGTAGCGGCTCTTTCCTTATGCCCCGGCGCCTGGCCATATTCTCCCGATGACACCACCCTCCTCGCCCCGCTACCACTTCATCACCGGCCTGCCCCGCTCGGGCTCCACCCTGCTGTCGGCGCTGCTGCTGCAGAACCCGCGCTTTCATGCGGGCATGACCAGCCCGGTGGGTACGCTGTTCCGCGGCATGCTCAACCAGCTCGGCGCGGGCAGCGAGTTCGGCCCGGTGGTCACCAAGGCACAACGCCACCGCCTGGCACGCGGCCTGTTCGATGGCTACTATGCCGACCAGGTGCAGGCCGGCAAGGAAGTCATCTTCGACACCAATCGCATGTGGAGCGCGCAGATGCCCGCCCTCATGGAGATGTTTCCCGGTGCCAAGCTGATCGCCTGCGTGCGCAACGTGGCCTGGGTCATGGACAGCATCGAAAGGCGCTACCGATCCAACCCGTTCGAGATCACGCGCCTGTTCAACGACGATACCGAGCGCAACACCGTCTACAGCCGCGTGGACACGCTGGCCCAGCGCAACCGCATGGTGGGCTACCCCTGGACGGCATTGAAAGAGGCCTTCTACGGCGAACATGCCTCGTCGCTGCTGCTCGTTGACTACGACCTGTTGGCCCAGGCGCCCGACAAGGTGCTGCCGCTGATCTACCTGTTCCTGGGCGAGCCGGCGTTCGAACACGATTTCAGCAAGGTGCAGTACGACGCGCCTGATTTCGACGAAGCCCTGGGCCTGCACGGCCTGCACAAGGTGCGCCCGCAGGTGGGCCTGGAGCGGCGTGAAACCATCTTGCCGCCCGACCTGTTTGAGCAATACAGCAAGCTGTCGTTCTGGCAGGACCAGGCTGGCAGCCGGGCCAATGTGGTCACAGCCAAAGCAGCCATGCCCGCGCCGCCACTGCCACAACAGCGCTGAGTCGGAGCCACGGTCACAGCGCCCAGCGCAGGCAATGCGGTTGGCCAGAGCGCCTTCGCCGCCTCCAGGCAATATATCGTTTGACCCAAAATGGGGATTCCATTACTTTCATCCCACCGCACCCTGAGTGCTTCGATCGCTGCGCCCATTCGCAGTCAACGCCCATGACTGCCTTGGCAGACCTTCATCAGGATCCATCTCCTTGCGCTAGCTCTGCGCAGCTTTTGCCCACGGCCTCTTGCCGCCAGGTACCGCCAACCGGTCTGGGACAAAGCATGCGCGGCGGGTTCCAACGCACAGCGACCACTCCCCGCCTTGCACAAGCCCTGCCCCCGAGGCGTTGCAGTTGACTATCCTCCCATTGAAGCCCGGATAGCCTGCGCCAGGCGCAACGGCATCGTCTCCAAACCATACCGACATCAGCACCATGACATCTCTCCAAACCAACGGCTTGACCGCGCAAGAATTCCTGTTCATCGACAGCCGCGTTCCCGACCTGGAGTCCATCGTCGCCGCAACCCGGCCGGGTGTGAAGGTGGTGGTGCTCAACCCCAACGAGAATGGTGTGGCCCAGATGGCCAAGGCCCTGGAGGGCGAGCATGGCCTGGCCTCCATCAGCGTGGTCTCGCACGGCGACGAAGGGGTGCTGCTGCTGGGCAATGGACCGCTCTTTGCCGGCAACCTGGAGGCACACCAGGCCGATCTGAAGACCATTGGCGCTGCACTCGGGCCCGAAGGCGACCTGCTGCTGTATGGATGCGATGTGGGAGCTGGCGAGACCGGCACCCAGTTCGTGCAGGCCCTGGCCGAGGCCACTGGTGCCGACGTGGCAGCTTCTGCCGACGGCACGGGCACGGCCGCTCGCAATGGCGATTGGGACCTGGAGATCACAACGGGCCAGATTGACGCCGCACCTGCGCTGGATACGCAGGCCCTGGCGAACTACCAACACCTGCTGCACACCGCAAGCGTCAGCACCGTCGCCCAACTCAAGGCGGCGATCGCCACAGGCAATACCGATGGAGCAGCCGACGTCATCACCTTGACCGGCAACATCACGTTTGCCTCAGCAGCCGACACAGTGACCATCAACGTGACCGATGGCCAACAGATGTCGATTGTGGGCGGTGGTTTTACCCTGAGCGGCAACAACATGGGACGGGTGTTGAGCATTGCCGCGGGCACTGTCGACATCAGCAATCTCACCATCAGCAATGGCTTTGTAACAGGGGCAGGCGGCAACACGCCCGGAGCTACCGACGGCCTGCCAGGTAACGACGCACTGGGTGCAGGCATCAACAATGCCGGCACCCTGACCATCAGCAACAGCACCATCACCGGCAACAAGGCTGCCGGCGGCGGCGGCGGTGGTGGTGGCGCAGGCGGCGGCGGCGGCGCAGGCGGCGGCGGCGGTGGGTTTGGATCCACCCACGGTGGAACTGGTGGCACCAACCCTCCCGCCGCCGCAGGCCCCACCTCGGCGGGTACGGGCGGCAAAGGCGCAGGCTTTTCCGGCGGCGGAGGCACCATGGGCGGGAGCGGCGGCACAACCACGGGCGGGGCGGGTGGCACCTATGGTTCCTACACGTCGGGCGGCGCTGGCGGCACGGCCAACAATGGAACGTTCTCCATCGGCGGCGGAGGCGGCGGTGCGGGGTACACCTACGGCGGTGGCCGTGGCGGCAATGCCGTAGGCGGGATCTACAACACCGGCACACTGACCATCACCACCAGCAGCATCACCAACAACGTCGGAGCCGGTGGCGGCGGCGGTGGCGGCACGGCGCCTGGCAGTGTCAAGAGCGGCAATGGCGGCGACGGTGGCTCCGGCACTGGTGGTATCTGGAACTCCGGTGGCACGGTGAAGCTAGATAGCAGCACCAATACCACGCTGTCTACTGGCAACGCCGGCGGGAGCGGCGGCGGCGGAGCGTCCACAAAAAACACCCCGGGGTCCGCCGGTACAGCCACCGCAACGGTCTCGACGACCAACGGCGGCACCACGACCACCAACTACGTGCCCCCCACCATCACCAGCGCCACCTATGACGCCAGCACCGGCACGCTGGTGGTCACCGGCACCGGCATGACCAATGGCGGCACCATCGACGTGGGCAAGCTCAGCCTGACCGGCCAGGGCGGCAGCTACACGCTGACCAGCGCCAACGTCACCAGCACCACCACCTCGTTCTCCATCACGCTCAACGCCACCGACAAGCTCAACGTCAACGGCCTGCTCAACAACAACGGCACCTCTGCCGTCAGCACCACCACCTACAACCTCGCCGCCGCTTCGAACTGGCAATCCGGTGCCAGCGCCGACGCCACCGGCAACGGCGTCACCGTCAGCAACGTGGCGGCCCCCACCATCACCAGCGCCACCTTCGACGGCAGCACCAATGTGCTGACCGTCACCGGCACCGGCCTGGTCAAGGCCGTGGGCGCCACCAACGACATCACCATCGGCGCGCTCACCATCACCGGCGAAGGCGGCTCCACCTATACGCTCTCCACCTCAGCCAATGTGGAGATCACCAGCGCCACCAGCTTCAGCGTGACGCTCTCGGGTGCCGACATCACCGGTGTCAATGCCCTGCTCAACAAGAACGGTACTGCCTCGGTCAGCGCCACCACGTACAACCTGGCTGCTGCCGACGACTGGAACAGCCCCATCACCGGCGGCAACATCGCCGACCTCACGGGCAACGGCATCACCGTCAGCAACGCCTCACCCCTCATCACCAGCGCCACTTACGATGCCAGCACCGGCACGCTGGTGGTCACGGGTGCCAACATGGTCACCGGCGACACCATCGATGTCTCCAAGCTGTCCGTGGCCGGCCAGGGCGGCAGCTACGCGCTGACCACCGCCAACGTCACCGCCGCCAGCGCCACCAGCTTCTCGGTCACCCTGAACGCCGCAGACCAGCTCAACGTCAACGGCATCCTGAACAAGGACGGTACCGCCTCCGCAGGCGGTACCACCTTCAACCTGGCCGCCGCCGCCAGCTGGGACGCCAGCCGCACCAGCAGCGCCGACACCACCGGCAACGGCGTCACGGTGAGCAACGTGGTGGCCCCCACCATCACCAGCGCCACCTTCGACGGCAGCACCAATGTGCTCACCGTCACCGGCACCGGCCTGGTCAAGACCGTGGGCGCCACCAACGACATCACCGTCGGCCTGCTCACCATCTTCGGTGAGGGTGGCGCCACCCGCACCCTGACCACCTCGGGCGACGTGGAGATCACCAGCGCCACCAGCTTCAGCATCACCCTCGCGGGTGCAGACATCGCAGCCGTCAACGCCCTGCTCAACAAGAACGGCACCAGCTCGGCCAGCAGCGCCACCACCTACAACATCGCTGCAGCCGACAACTGGAACAGCGTCATCACCGGCGGCAATATCGGCGACCTCACCGGCAACGGCATCACCGTCTCCAACGCCGTGCCCAGCATCCTGTCGTCCACCTACGATGCCTCCACCGGCACCCTCACGGTCTCGGCCGTGAACATGGTCACCGGCGACACCATCGATGTCTCCAAGCTCAGCGTCACGGGCCAGGGCGGCAGCTATGCGCTGACCAGCGCCAACGTCACCGCTGCCAGTGCCACGTCGTTCACCATCACCCTGAACGCCGCAGACAAGCTGGCCGTCAATGGTGTGCTGAACAAGAACGGCACTTCCGCCGCCGACACCACCACCTTCAACCTGGCCGCCGCCGCCAGCTGGGATGCCAGCCGCACCAGCGGCGCCGACACCACCGGCAACGGCATCACCGTCAGCAACGTGGTGGCCCCCACCATCACCAGCGCCACCTTCGATGGCTCCACCAACACCCTGGTGGTCACCGGCACCGGCCTGGTCAAGACCCTGGGGGCCACCAACGACATCACCATCGGCGCGCTCACCATCACCGGTGAAGGTGGCTCCACCTATACGCTCTCCACTTCAGCCAATGTGGAGATCACCAGCGCCACCAGCTTCAGCCTGACGCTCTCCGGCGCAGACATCGCCGGTGTAGCCAACCTGCTCAACAAGAACGGTACGTCCTCGGCCAGCGCCACCACCTACAACATCGCTGCGGCCGATGACTGGAACAGCGCCATCACCGGCGGCAACATCGCCGACACCACGGGCAACCCCATCACCGTCAGCAATGCTGCACCCAACATCCAGTCGGCCAGCTACGACGCCAGCACCGGCGTGCTCACAGTCTCCGCACTGAACATGGTGGGCGGCGACACCATCGATGTGAGCAAGCTCAGCGTCACCGGCCAGGGCGGCAGCTACGCGCTGACCACCGCCAACGTCACCGCCGCCAGCGCCACCAGCTTCTCGGTCACCCTGAACGCCGCAGACAAGCTCAACGTCAACGGCATCCTGAACAAGGATGGCACCGCCTCGGCGGGCGGCACCACCTTCAACCTGGCCGCCGCCGCCAGCTGGAACCAGACCACCACGTCGGGTGCCGACGCCACGGGCAACGGTGTCACGGTCAGCAACGTCACCGCCCCGACGATCACCTCGGCCACCTTCGATGGCTCCACCAACACCCTGGTGGTCACCGGCACCGGCCTGGTCAAGACCATCGGCGCCAACAACGACATCACGGTCAACAAGCTCACCATCACCGGCGAAGGCGGGGCCACCTATGTCCTGTCCACCTCCAGCGACGTGGAAGTCACCAGCGCCACCAGCTTCAGCCTGACGCTCTCCGGCGCAGACATCGCCGGTGTAGGCAACCTGCTCAACAAGAACGGTACGTCCTCGGCCAGCGCCACCACCTACAACATCGCTGCGGCCGATGACTGGAACAGCGCCATCACCGGCGGCAACATCGCCGACACCACGGGCAACCCCATCACCGTCAGCAACGCCGCGCCCAACATCCAGTCGGCCAGCTACGACGCTGCCACGGGCACCCTGTCGGTCTCTGCCCTGAACATGGTCACCGGCGACACCATCGATGTGAGCAAGCTGACCCTGGCCGGCCAGGGCGGCAGCTACGCGCTGACCACCGCCAACGTCACCGCCGCCAGCGCCACCTCGTTCACCATCACCCTGAACGCTGCAGACAAGCTGGCCGTCAATGGTGTGCTGAACAAGAACGGCACTTCCGCCGCCGACACCACCACCTTCAACCTGGCCGCCGCCGCCAGCTGGGATGCCAGCCGCACCAGCGGCGCCGACACCACCGGCAACGGCGTCACCGTCAACAACGTGGTGGCCCCCACCATCACCAGCGCCACCTACGACGGCTCCACCAACACCCTGGTGGTCACCGGCACCGGCCTGGTCAAGGCCGTGGGCGCCACCAACGACATCACCGTCAGCAAGCTCACCATCACCGGCGAAGGCGGGGCCACCTATGTCCTGTCCACCTCCGGCAATGTGGAAGTCACGTCGGCCACCAGCTTCACCATCACCCTCAGCGGTGCAGACATCGCTGGCGTGGGCAACCTGCTCAACAAGAACGGTACGTCCTCGGCCAGCGCCACCACCTACAACATCGCTGCGGCCGACGACTGGAACAGCGCCATCACCGGCGGCAACATCGCCGACCTCACGGGCAACGGCATCACCGTCAGCAACGCCGCGCCCAACATCCAGTCGGCCAGCTACGACGCTGCCACGGGCACCCTGTCGGTCTCTGCCCTGAACATGGTCACCGGAGACACCATCGATGTGAGCAAGCTGACCCTGGCCGGCCAGGGCGGCAGCTACGCGCTGACCTCAGCCAACGTCACCGCCGCCAGCGCCACCTCGTTCACCATCACCCTGAACGCTGCAGACAAGCTGGCCGTCAATGGTGTGTTGAACAAGAACGGTACTTCCGCCGCCGACGCCACGGTGTTCAATCTGGCCGCCGCCGCCAACTGGGATGCGACCACCACCTCGGGGGCGGACCTCACGGGCAATGCCGTCACGGTCTCCAACCTGCTGGCCCCCACCATCACCTCGGCCACCTACGACGCGGCCACCCACGTCCTCACCGTCACCGGCACCAACCTGGTTGGCACGCTGGGCGCCACCAACGACATCACGGTCAGCACCCTGACCCTCACCGGCGAGGGCGGCACCCGCACCCTGTCCACCACGGGCAATGTGGAGATCACGTCGGCCACCAGCTTTGCCGTCACCCTCGCGGGCGCCGATGTCGCTGCGGTCGAAGCCCTCTTCAATAAGAACGGGGCCTCCTCCACCAGCGGTACCACCTACAACCTGGCTGCCGCCGACGACTGGAACAGCGTGGTCACGGGCAGCAACATTGCCGATGCGACCAATGCAGTCACGGTATCGAACGTTCCCGTCCCCACCATCACCAGTGCCACCTACAACGTGGCCACCGGTGCCCTGGTGGTCACGGGCACGGGCTTCAGTGCCCTGGCCGGCGCTGCCAACGACATCCTGGCCACCAAGTTCACCCTGACCGGCGAGGGCGGAGCCACCTACACGCTGACCTCCTCCACCGCCAATGCGGAGATCACCAGCGCCACGTCGTTCAC
>NZ_JBYSYM010000031.1:0-439 GCF_058783375.1 Acidovorax sp. FW305-C-20-28
TTGTTCACGATGAAGTTGATGCCGCCCTGGCGGTACAGCAGCACGTTCTTGGAGCGGTGCTTGGCCACCAGGGTGAAACCCATCTTCTCGAACATCGGCTCCAGCACGCCGGGTTTGGGCGAGGCGAATTCCACGAACTCGAAGCCGCACAGGCCCATGGGGTTGTCAAACAGGTCGCTCATATATCGTCTCCATCATCGGTGGGCAGCACTCAGGCCGGGGGATGGGACGACTGTAGGGAAAGTGGGGCGCAGTTATCTTGCAAGTTCGGGACGTGCCGGCCCGCTGTACGCTGGTTTCATGCGAAAAATCAATGGCAGAGCATTTGATCAGCTCTGAACCATCGATTGGCGCAAACTTGCTGCTTGTTTGCGCGGCAAGGCCCTGGCGTGAGAGTCCCTGCCGCTATGTCGGCATCGGGGGGGGGGGGGGGGGGGGA
>NZ_JBYSYM010000031.1:447-77636 GCF_058783375.1 Acidovorax sp. FW305-C-20-28
CACCCCCCCCCCCCCCCCCCCCCCCCCCCCCCCCCCCCCCCCCCCCCCCCCCCCCCCCCCCCCCCCCCCGCAACCGGGGTTCAGCCCATCACCACCGGGCCGCCCTTCTGGATGCCGCGCTGGTAGGCCGGGCGGGCCTCCATGCGCTTTTTGTAGGCCTGCAGGTTCGGGCAATTGCCGGCCTTTTCGGAGCGCGACAGGGCGGCCTCGACCGCAAAGCTCATCTGGAAGTCGGCCATGGTCAAGTGCCCGCCCGCAAACCAGGTGTGCTGGCCCAGGTGCTTTTCCATGAAGTCCATGGCGGTGTTCACGTTCGGGTCCACCACCTTGTCGAGCACCTTGCCGCACAGGGCCTTGGCAATGGGCTTGACGAAGAAGGGCATGGGCTGGCGCGGAATGGTCATGAACACCAGCTTCATCACCAGCCAGTTCATCAGCGAGCCCTCGGCGTAGTGCATCCAGAAGCGGCACTGGCGGTACTCGGGCGTGCCGCGCGTGGGCTGCAGGTGGGCCAGCTCGCCCGTGGCCTGCGCGCCATAGGTTTCCACCAGGTATTCGATGATGGCGGCCGATTCGGCGACCACCTCGTCGCCATCGGTGATGACGGGCGACTTGCCCAGCGGGTGGATCTTCTTGAGCTCGGGTGGGGCCAGCTTGGTGGCCTTGTCGCGCTGGTAGATCTTGAGCTCGTAGGGCACGCCCAGTTCTTCGAGCAGCCAGAGGACGCGCTGCGAGCGCGAGGTTTCGAGGTGGTGGACGGTGATCATCCGGCCATCTTAGGGCCTACCCCGTCGTTTCCGTGTGGCAGCCGCGCGGCCAATGTCGCCTGAGCGATGTTGCGGCTGCGCCAGAAAGCACAAAGCCCTCTTGCGAGGGCTTCGTTGCTTGCAAGGGGCCGCGTGCGGCCCGTGCCGATCAGGTGATCAGCCGCCCTTCTTGGAGCGCTTGCCAGGGTTCTTCTTGCTGCGCGTGGCGACGCCGCGCTCCAGGCTCACGCGTTGGCCGCGGCCACCGGTGGGCAGGGTGTAGCCGGCCACGGGCGTGGGACGGGGGCTGCGCTTGCGGTCTGCTTCGGTGACGATCTTGTTGCCCATGGAGATTCTCTGGAAAAAATTGGTGGAAAAACGCGTATTAGGCCATAGATCGGCCAAAAAGCCCAGCAGCGTGGTTTTTCGAGGTGTTTCGCCAGAGCTTCAGACACCCGTGAACCGGGTCGCAAAAGCCGCCCCATGGTCGGTGGACAGCGCTTCGCAGCAGTGGTGGGGCAGCACAAACCCGCGCCCCGCGTCTTCCACCGCCCTGGCCCGTATCACCGGAGGTTGCGCCCTCACGCCGCCAAAAATGGTGGCAAACGCCACGTCGGCAGCATCGCGCCCCGTGCCAAAGCGGATCAGCCCCATGGGGATGGCCGTGCCCGAGGGGTCGAACAGGTACCAGCGGTCGCCGATGTAGGCCTCCACATAGGCATGGAAGTCGGGCGGGCCGAGGCTGGGGTCGGCGCCATAGTCGGTGCCTGTGGTGAAGCGCGCGGGGATGTTCACCGCGCGGCACAGTGCGATCATCAGGTGGGCGAAGTCGCGGCACACGCCCACCTTCTCCACCAGGGTGTCCACGGCCGATGTGTTGGAGTTCGACGCGTTGGACGTGAAGGCCACGTGGCGCTGCACCCAGTCGCGGATGGCCTGCACCCGGCGGTGGCCCTGCGGCAAGGCGCCGAACTCCGTGCCGGCCAGGCGCAGCAGGCGGTCGGACTGGCAGTAGCGGCTGGGGTAGATGTAGCCCAGCACATCCTGCGGCAGCTGGCGGATGGGCACCTCGGCCAGCTGGGCCGGGTCGGCGCAGTGGTGGCTGATGTCCACCGTGGCCGAATAGGCCACCTTCAGCGCCCCCGGCTCGCCCCTCAGGCGCAGGTAGCGGTTGCCCGTGGCCGGGTCGGTATGTATCTGGCGCGGCACGTTCTGGTTGATGCCCAGGCGCTCGTTGCGGATGGCTTGGCTGGGCGTGTGCGCGGCGTGGATGTTGAACACGAAGTCTGCGCCGTGCTGGTCGATTTCGTAGTTGAGCTCGATATCGAGCTCCAGCCGCACCCGCGTGTGTGCCATGAAGGGGGCCCGGGTGGCGGGCAGGGGCTCTGCCGAGGCCGGGTGCACACTGGTGCCCGGTAGGGGTACGGCCGTGTCATCGGGCTCGCCATTGGCGGCCTGGAAGGGCAGCCGTGCGGCCAGCGGGTTGAAGGCGGTGGCGATGGAAGGGGACGACGCTTGCGCGAGCATGGTGGAGGTCTCTGGTAGAGGGGGCTGTCCACGGCCTGCCATACCGGCACGCCGCAGCCTGTTCAGAGTACGTGCTGGCCCCAGAGCTGTATGTAGGCATACAGCCTGTCACTCCCCGGCGCGGTTGCTGACGCGCGTTGCCTGCTGTTGCAGGTCAACCCAGCTCGAACGCCTCGCGCAGTGCTGCGCAGAAGGCGCTGCTGCCGCTGATGGACAGGGTCACGGTGGTGCGCGGGGCGCCCGGCGCGCCGGGGTGGGCCGCAATGCGGCCCGTGGCGCTGTCGAACTCCAGCGCCAGGGGCGTGGATACCTCCTGCACGGCCGAGAGGTCATAGTCCCATTCGCCCCCTTCCTCCGCCGGCCCGAAGGTATCCGGGAAATGGGCATGCGCCCAGGCCAGCACCTGGGCCACCTCGGCGTGCACGGCCGGCAGCTGCGCCGGGTTGGCGGCGGCCATGGCGTCGAAGGTGCCCGTGCCTTCGTAATCTTCGCTGTAGTCGAAATCGAGGTAGTGCAGGGGCATGGTGCGGCGGGGTGGGCGAGCGGGGCGTGCATTGTCTCAGCAGGGCGGGCGCCATTCCTAAAATGGGCGTTTTCTCCTTCTCCGCTCCCGCCCCATGCCTTCTACCAGCCCCCTCCTGCACATCGATGGCCTGCGCTTTGCCTACCCTGAGGTCCCGCTGTTCGATGGCCTGTCCGCCCAGGTGCTGGCGGGTGCCACGCTGGTGCTGGGGGGCGACAGCAGCGGCAAGACCACCTTGCTGCGCCTGCTGGCGGGCGAGTTGCCTGCGGCAGCGGGCCAACTGGTGCTGCAGGGGGTGTCTTTGCAGTCGGCACCCGCCGACTACCGGGCCCGGGTCTTCTGGGGCGACCCGCGCTCTGCCGCACTGGACGAGCAGGGCGTGCAGGACTGGCTGGCCGCGCTGCCCGCGCGCCACCCGCGATTCGACGCAGCAGAGCTGGCTCGGCACATCGAGGGTTTTGACCTGCACGAGCACCTCTCCAAGCGCTTTCTGATGCTGTCCACCGGCACGCGGCGCAAGGTGTGGATGGCCGGGGCGCTGGCCTCGGGCGCTGCGCTCACGCTGCTCGACGAGCCCGTGGCAGGGCTGGACAAGCCCTCCATCCAGTACCTGCAGCAGGCTCTGGCTGCCTTGGCGGGCGCGGCGGACCGGGCCATCGTGGTCGCGCACTACGATGCACTTGTGGGCGTGCCTTGGCAAACCACCATCGCTCTGCCTGAGCGGTGATGCCCGAGCGCCAGGCGGGGCAGGGCGCAAAGCCCTAAACTGGCGACCTGGGCCGCGGCAGCGGCCGTTTTTCCGGATATTTCCCCCATGGACGCCCTGCTTTTCGCCCCCGTCGCCGTGGCCATCGCGCTCACGCCCGGTCCCAACAACTTCTGCGGCCTCAACAACGGCATCCGTGCCGGCGTGGGTGCGGCCCTGGTGGGCACCATCGGGCGGGCCGCGGCGTTTGCGATCTTTCTCACCGTGTCGGCCGTGGGGCTGGGCGCGATGCTGCTGGCGTCCGAGGCGGCCTTCACCGCCGTGAAGTGGGTGGGGGCCTGCTACCTGTTCTGGCTGGGCTGGCGCGCCTGGCGCAGCCGCGAGTTCAACGGGTTGGAGGTGGCCGATGGCGCCGAGGTGGCTGCCAGCGGGGCTGCGCCCGTACGGCTTTGGTCGCTGGTCACGCAGGAGTTTCTGCTGGGCATCACCAATCCCAAGGCCATCATTCTGTTCGCGGCCATCTTTCCGCAGTTCATCGACCCCACCCAGCCGGCGGCGCGGCAGTTCCTGGTGCTGGGCAGCGTGTACCTGGCGGCCGAGTTCGTTGCCACGGCCGTGTATGCGGCCGGCGGGCGGCAGATCCGCCGCTTCATCCGCACCTCGCGCGGGGTGGTGCGCCTGAACAAGGCCACGGGCGGTTTCTTCATGGGGGCCGGCGGCCTGCTGCTTGCCACGAACCGCTGAATTGCGTTTCGGGCTTGAAAGCGCCGTAAACCGAGGGTAAAGGCAGGGTAAATCCTTTTGTCCGGGCGCTGGAGTGACTTGGCGGGTGGCTACCATAGCCTCGATTCCATTTGTTACCTGCACCATGCCTTCCCATCGCCTTCCGTCTGTGCCCTTGCGGCCCCTTTTGCGCCAACAGGGGCGTGCCCTGTGGTGGATCGTGCTGCTGGTGGTGATTGCCGCCGCTGCGGGCGGGGGCTGGTGGTGGAAGCAGCGCCAGGCGACGCCCGCTGCAGCCGAGGCGGGCCCGGCAGGGCGTGGCGGCCCTGGTGGTGGCCGCGGGCCGGCACGCTTCAGCGCCGGTGGGCAGACGCAGCCGGTGTCGGTGGGCACCGTGCGGCGCCAGGACGTGCGCGTGCAGGTCAATGCCATCGGCACCATGAGCGCGCGCGCCACGGCCGTGGTGCGTGCCAAGGTCAGCGGCGAGCTGGTCAAGTTGCACTTCAAGGAAGGCGACGAGGTCAAGGCCGGGCAATTGCTGGCCGAGATCGACCCGCGCAGCTACCAGGCCTCGCTGGGCCAGGTGCAGGGCAACCTCGCGCGCGACCAGGCCCTGCTCAAGAATGCCCAGCTCGACCTCAAGCGCTACCAGGACCTGCTGGCCAAGGATTCCATCGCCAGCCAGCAGGTGGACACCCAGGCCGCCCAGGTGCGCCAGCTCGAAGGCACGGTGGCGGCCGACCAGGCCCAGGTGGATGCCGCCAAACTGCAGCTGAGCTACACCCGCATCACCGCGCCCATTGCCGGGCGCCTGGGCCTGCGCCAGGCCGACCGGGGCAACGTGGTCGGCCCTTCGGACGCCAACGGTATCGTCACCATCAACCTGGTGCGCCCCATCGACGCGGTGTTCTCCGTGCCCGAGGCGCACCTGGCGCAGATCAACCAGCGCCTGGGTGAGGGCGCCGAGCTGCCCGTGGAGCTGTGGGACCGCGAGCAAAAGCGCCGCCTGGGCCGCGGCAAGGTGGGCGCGCTGGACAACGCCATCGACGCGACCACCGGCACCATCAAGGTCAAGGCCACCTTCGGCAACGAAGACGGCACCCTGTTTCCCAACCAGTTCGTCAACGTGCGCCTGCAGGTCAACCTGCTGCAGGACGCGGTCACCGTGCCGGGCACGGCCATCCAGAACAACTACGTCTACCTGGTGCAGCCCGATGGCACGGTGACGCAGCGGCGCATCCGCGTGGGCGTGGCCGACGGCGACCGCGTGGCGGTCGAGGGCGAGCTCAAGGACGGCGACCAAGTGGTGGTAGACGGCATTGACCGCCTGCGCGAAGGCGCCAAGGTGGCCGTGATCGATTCGGGCGCCGCCGCCCGCGCGGACGAAGCCGCGCAGGACGCCGGCGCGCGGCGCGCCGCGATGATGCGCAACCTGACGCAGGAAGAGCGCGACAAGCTCGCCAAGATGACGCAGGAGGAACGCCGCGCCTTCTTCCGCAGCAAGCGCAACCAGCCCGGTGCCGCCGGGCCTGCGGGCGCAGCCAGTGGCACGGTGGGCGGTGAGGCGGCAGCGCCTGCGGCCGGTGCATCGGCCCCTGCGCCGGGCGCGTCGCGCCCTGCCAGTGGCCGCAGCGCCGAAGGCCCCCGGGGCGCGCAGGACGGTGCGCCGCGTGAAACGCCCGGCCCGCGCGCTGACGGCGGCCCGCGTGCCGAAGGCGGTGCCCCCGATGGTGAACGCCGCCCCGGCATGTCGCCCGAGGTGCGGGCCCTGCTCGAAAAGATGAGCCCCGAGGAGCGTCAGAAGCTGCAGGCCATGGCGCCCGACGAGCGCCGCGCCTACATCCGCGGCAAGATGCAGGCCGCCGGTGTCGCGGCCCCTGGCGCCGCAGCCTCGCGCTGATGCCGTCCCGACTCCTCTGAAGCGGGCACCGCCGCCATGAACCTTTCGCGCATCTTCATCCTGCGCCCCATCGCCACCTCGCTGCTGATGGTGGCGCTGCTGATTGCGGGCCTGCTGGCCTACCGGCTGCTGCCCATCTCGGCCCTGCCCGAGGTGGATTACCCCACCATCCAGGTCACCACGCTGTACCCGGGCGCCAGCCCCGACGTGATGACCTCCAACGTCACTGCGCCGCTGGAGCGCCAGTTCGGCCAGATGCCGGGGCTGGAGCAGATGTCCTCCACCAGCTCGGGCGGGGCCTCGGTCATCACCCTGCGCTTTGCGCTGGACATGGCCATGGACGTGGCCGAGCAGCAGGTGCAGGCGGCCATCAATGCCGGCAGCAATCTGCTGCCCAATGACCTGCCCATGCCGCCCATCTACAGCAAGGTGAACCCGGCGGACGCACCCATCCTTACGCTGGCCATCACCTCGCCCTCGCTGCCGGTGATCCGCGTCAACGACCTGGTGGAAAACCGCCTGGCGCCCAAGCTCTCGCAGGTCAAGGGCGTGGGCCTGGTGGCCATTGCGGGCGGGCGCCGGCCGGCCGTGCGCATCCAGGTCAACCCGGTGGCCCTGGCCGCGGTGGGCATGACGCTGGAAGACGTGCGCGGCGTGATCGCGGCATCCAACGTCAAGCAGGCCAAGGGCGGCTTCGACGGGCCGGCGCGCGCATCGACCATCGATGCCAACGACCAGCTGCAGTCCGCCGCCGAGTACCAGAACCTGGTGATCGCGCTGCGCAACGGCACGCCCGTGCGCCTGCGCGACGTGGCCACCACGGTGGACGACGCCGAGAACGCCCGTCTGGCCGCCTGGGCCGGCACGCCCGAGACGGGTGCGCGCGCCGGCGTGATCCTCAACATCCGGCGCCAGCCCGGTGCCAACGTGATCGAGACGGTGGACCGCATCAAGGCCTTGCTGCCGCAGCTGCAGAGCACGCTGCCGGCCTCGCTGGACGTGCAGATCCTGACCGACCGCACGGTGACCATCCGCTCCTCGGTCAAGGACATGCAGGTCGAGCTGGCCCTGGCGATCGGCCTGGTGGTGGCGGTGATCTTCGTCTTCCTGCGCAGCGCCTCGGCCACGCTCATCCCCAGCGTGGCGGTGCCGCTGTCGCTGGTGGGCACCTTCGGCATCATGTACCTGGCGGGGTTCTCCATCAACAACCTCACGCTGATGGCGCTGACCATTTCCACCGGCTTCGTGGTGGACGATGCCATCGTGATGATCGAGAACATCGCACGCTACGTGGAAGAGGGCGAGCACCCGCTGCAGGCCGCGCTCAAGGGCGCCAAGCAGATCGGCTTCACCATCATCTCGCTGACCATCTCGCTGATCGCGGTGCTGATCCCGCTGCTCTTCATGGGCGACGTGGTGGGCCGGCTGTTCCACGAATTCGCGATCACCATGGCCGTGGCCATCCTGATCTCGGCCGTGGTCTCGCTCACGCTCACGCCCATGCTGTGCGCGCGCCTGCTGCGCCACACGCCCGAAGAGAGCCATGGCCGCCTGTACCAGGCCACGGGCCGCTTCTTCGACCGCACCATCGCCCAGTACGGCCGCGCGCTGAACTGGGTGCTGGACCACCAGCTGCTGACCTGGGTGGTGTTCATCGCCACGCTGGCGCTCACGGTGCTGCTCTACATGGTGGTGCCCAAAGGTTTCTTCCCGGTGCAGGACACGGGCACGCTGCAGGCGACCACCGAGGCCGACCAGTCGATCTCGTTCGCCGCCATGGCCGAGCGCCAGCAGCAGCTGGCCGAGCGCATCCTGCGCGACCCGGCGGTGAAGAGCGTCTCGTCCTTCATCGGGGTGGATGGCGCCAACACCACGCTCAACACCGGGCGCCTGTTGATCGACCTCAAACCCCATGGCGAGCGCGACAAGGCCTCGGCCGTGGTGCGCCGCCTGGCCGACGACACGGCCGACATGCCGGGCATCCGCCTGTACGCCCAGCCGGTGCAGGACTTGACCATCGAAGACCGCGTGGCGCGCACCCAGTACCAGTTGCTGGTCTCCTCGCCCGATGCCGCGCAGCTGCAGACCAGCACCACCGAGCTGGTGCGGCGCATGCGCGGCCTGCCTCAACTGGCCGACGTGGCCAGCGACCTGCAGAGCCAGGGCCTGCAGGCCTTCGTGCAGATCGACCGGGCCCAGGCCAGCCGCCTGGGGGTTACGGTGTCGGGCATCGACACGGCGCTGTACAACGCCTTCGGCCAGCGCCTGATCTCCACCATCTTTACCCAGTCCAACCAGTACCGGGTGGTGCTGGAGGTGGCGCCGCAGTTCAAGATCGGGCCCGAGGCGCTGAACAACATCTACGTCACCTCCACGGCGGGCAAGCCGGTGGCGCTGTCCACCGTGGCGCGCATCGAGGAGCGGCCCATGGCCCTGGGCGTGAACCACGTGGGCCAGCTGCCGGCGGCTACCATCTCCTTCAACACCGCGCCCGGCGTGGCGCTGGGCGATGCAGTCAAGGCCATCCAGGCCGAGCAGGCCGGCGCCAAGGAGGCGGGCCTGTTGCCGCTGTCGGTGGAGACCAGCTTCCAGGGCGCGGCGCTGGCCTTTCAGGCCTCGCTGTCGAACACACTGCTGCTCATCCTGGCGGCGGTGGTCACCATGTACATCGTGCTCGGCGTGCTGTACGAGAGCACCATCCATCCGGTCACCATCCTCTCCACTCTGCCCTCGGCTGGCGTGGGCGCGCTGCTGGCGCTGCTGGTCACGGGGCTCGACGTGGACATCATCGCCATCATCGGCATCGTGCTGCTCATCGGCATCGTCAAGAAGAACGCGATCATGATGATCGACTTCGCGCTGGAGGCCCAGCGCGACCAAGGCCTGCCCGCGCGCGAAGCCATCTACCAGGCCTGCCTGCTGCGTTTCCGCCCGATCCTGATGACCACCTTGGCGGCCTTGCTGGGCGCGTTGCCGCTGATGCTGGGCACGGGTGTGGGCAGCGAGCTGCGGCATCCGCTCGGCGTAACCATGGTGAGCGGCCTCATCGTGAGCCAGCTGCTGACCCTGTTCACCACGCCCGTGATCTACCTGACCTTCGAGAACGCGGCCGAGCGCTGGCGCGCGCGCCGCGCCGCCAAAGCAGCACAGGCCGAAGGGGCCAGCCATGCGTAGCCTGGCCCGCCAGGGCGAGGGGGTACTGTGAGCATCTCCACCCCCTTTATCCACAGGCCCATCGCCACCATGCTGCTCACCATCGGCCTGGCGCTGGCGGGGGCGGTGTCGTACTTCCTGTTGCCCGTGGCACCGCTGCCGCAGGTGGACTACCCGACCATCTCGGTCTCGGCCAGCCTGCCCGGGGCCAGCCCCGACACCATTGCAGCCACCGTGGCCACGCCGCTGGAGCGGGCGCTGGGCGCGATCGCGGGCGTCAACGAGATCACCTCGCGCTCCACGCTGGGCAGCACCTCCATCACGCTGCAGTTCGACCTGAGCCGCACGGTGGACAGCGCCGCGCGCGACGTGCAGGCGGCCATCAACGCCTCGCGTACATTGCTGCCCACGGGCATGCCGAGCAACCCGACCTACCGCAAGGTGAACCCGGCGGATTCGCCCATCATGATCCTGGCGCTCACGTCGGACTCGCTCACGCGCGGGCAGATGTACGACGCGGCCTCCACCGTCATGGCGCAAAAGCTCTCGCAGGTCGAGGGCGTGGGCCAGGCGTCCATCAGCGGCGGCGCGCTGCCGGCCGTGCGCGTGCAGCTCGACCCGCTGCGCCTGGCGGCCAACGGGGTCTCGCTGGAGCAGGTGCGCGCGGCCATCACCAGCACCAACGCCAACCGCCCGCTGGGCTCGGTGGAGCGCGAAGACCACTACTGGCAGGTGACGGCCAACGACCAGGCGCGCGTCGCGGCCGACTACGCGCCCCTGGTGCTGCGCTGGAAGGACGGCAACGCCATCCGCCTGGCCGATGTGGCCCAGGTCACCGACTCGGTGCAGGACGTGCGCAACTTCGGCGTGGCCAACGGCAAGCCGGCCATCCTGCTGCAGGTGTACAAACAGCCGGGCGCCAACATCCTCGAGGCCGTGGAGCGCGTGCGCGCACTGCTGCCGGCGCTCAAGGCCTCCATCCCCGCGGCCATCGACATCGAGATCGTCTCGGACCGTACGCCCACGCTGCGCGCCTCGGTCAAGGAGGTGGAGCGCGCCCTGGTGATCGCCGTGGCGCTGGTGATCCTGGTGGTGTTTTTGTTCCTGCGCAATGCGCGCGCCACGCTCATTCCCAGCGTGGCGGTGCCGGTGTCGCTGGCGGGCACCTTCGGCATCATGTACCTGGCGGGCTACACGCTCGACAACCTCTCGCTGATGGCGCTCACCGTGGCCACCGGTTTCGTGGTGGACGATGCCATCGTGGTGCTGGAGAACATCATGCGCCACATGGAGCGCGGCAAGACCGCGCTGCAGGCCTCGCTCGACGGGGCGCGCGAGATCGGCTTCACCGTGGTGTCCATGAGCATCTCGCTGATCGCGGTGTTCGTGCCCATTTTGTTCATGGGCGGCATCGTGGGGCGGTTCTTCCGCGAGTTCGCCATCGTCATGTCGGCCGCCATCCTGGTGTCGCTGCTGGTCTCTCTGACCACTACGCCCATGATGTGCGCGGCCCTGCTCAAGCAGCACCGGGCCCCCAAGGTGCAGAGCCCGTCCCGCTGGGCGCGCTTTTCGCGCTGGGTCGACCGGCTGCAGGACCGCGCCCTGCGCGCTTACCGCCGCAGCCTGGCCTGGTGCCTGCGCCACCAGCCCGTGGTGCTGCTGGTGCTGGCCGGCGTGGTGGCAAGCAACGTCTACCTCTACACCGCCATCGACAAGGGCTTCATGCCCGAGCAGGACACGGGCCGCATCTCGGGCTTCATCCGCGCCGACCAGGCCACTTCGTTCCAGGCCATGGAGCAGCGGCTGCAGCGCTTTCTGGCCATCGTGCAGGCCGACCCGGCCGTGGAGCATGTCACCGGCTTCACGGGCGGCTGGCAGCGCAACGCGGCCATGATGTTCATGTCGCTCAAGCGCGGGCCGGGGCAGGAGAGCTCCGAGACGGTGATCAACCGCCTGCGCGAGCAGCTCAAGAACGAGCCCGGCGCGCGTTTGTTCATGACGCCCCAGCGCGACATCCGCATCGGCGGGCGGCAGAGCAGTGCCTCGTTCGACTACACGCTGCAGGCCGACGACATCGCCGAGCTGCGCACCTGGGAGCCGCGCATCCGCCAGGCCCTGTCGCAGCTGCCCGAACTGGAAGACGTGAACAGCGACGTGCAGGACTACGGCCTGCAGACCACGCTGGTGATCGACCGCGACGCGGCGTCGCGCCTGGGGCTCACGGTGTCGACCATCGACGCTACCCTGAACGACGCCTTCGGCCAGCGCCAGGTGGGCGTGATCTACAACCCGCTCAACCAGTACCGCGTGGTGATGGAGGCCGCGCCCCAGTACCTGCAGGACCCCGAGACCCTGCGCAGCTTCTTCTTCGTGAACAACCAGGGCCAGCAGATCCCGCTCACGGCGTTTGCGCGCATCACGCAGACCAACACGCCGCTGTCGGTCAGCCACGACCGGGGCACGCCGGCCAGCACGGTGAGCTTCAGCCTGGCGCCCGGCGTCTCGCTCTCGCAAGCCACCGATGCGGTGCACAACGCGGTGTCCGAACTGGGCGTGCCCGTGGGCATCCGCGGCACCTTCGGCGGCACGGCGGGGGCCTTCCAGGATGCGCTGGCGGGGCAGCCCCTGCTGATCCTGGCGGCCATCATCACCATCTACCTGGTGCTGGGCATCCTGTACGAGAACCTGGTGCACCCGCTCACCATCTTGTCCACGCTGCCCTCGGCCGGCGTGGGGGCGTTGCTGGCGCTGATGCTGTTCAAGACCGAGTTCTCGCTGATCGCGCTGATCGGGGTGATATTGCTCATCGGCATCGTCAAGAAGAATGCGATCATGATGATCGACTTCGCGCTGGTGCGCCAGCGTGGCGGGCATGTGAGCGCCGCCCAAGCCATCTACCGTGCCTGCAACCTGCGCCTGCGCCCCATCCTCATGACCACCATGGCCGCCATCTTCGGCGCGCTGCCCCTGGCCCTGGGTCGGGCCGACGGGGCCGAGCTGCGCCAGCCCCTGGGCATCGCCATCGTGGGTGGGCTGCTGTTCAGCCAGGTGCTCACGCTCTACACGACGCCCGTGGTCTACGTGGCGCTGGACCGCCTGCGCATGGGCGCCCACCGCATGGTGCGCCGCTGGCGCCGCAAGCACCCAGGTCCCGCGCCGGACCAGGGCGTGGCGCTTCAAGGAAACGATTGATGATGCCTTCGACCCTTTTCTTCCCTTCTCCCGCACGCCTGGCGCTGTCGCTGGCGGTGCTGGCCCTGCTCGGCGCCTGCGCCAGCAAGCAACCCTACGAGCGCCCGGCCATGGACATCCCACCGGCGTTCAAGGAGAGCGGCGCCGCGGCCCAGGGCCTGTGGCAGCCGGCCCAGCCCGGCGGCGGCGAGGCCGTGCCTGCGGCATGGTGGTCGCTGTATGGCGACGCGACGCTCGATGCCCTGCAACAGCAGGCCGCCGCCGGCAACCAGAACATCGCGCAGAGCGTGGCCCGCCTGCGCGCCGCGCAGGCGGCCGTGGCCAGCAGCAGCGCCAGCCTGCTGCCCAGCCTGGGGGCCAGCGCCAGCAGTTCACGCTCGCGCAGCGGCAGCACGCTGCAGGCCGATGGCAGCAGCAATGCGCGCATCAGCACCAGCCATTCGCTGGGCCTGAACGCGAGCTGGGAGCTGGACCTGTGGGGCCGCATCTCGGGCTCGGTGGATGCGGCCCGCGCCAGCGCCCAGGCCAGTGCCGACGACCTGGCCGCCATGCGCCTGTCGGTGCAGGCTACGGTGGCGCAAACCTATTTCTCTTTGCGCGCGGCCGAGGCCCAGGCCCGGCTGCTGCGCGAGACGCTCGATGCCTATGCGCGCAGCTGGGAGCTCACGCGCAACCGCCAGGCGGCGGGCGTGGCCTCGTTGGCCGACGTGGCCCAGGCCGAGGCGCAGTACAAGGGCACCCAGGTGCAGCTGCTCGAATCCGAGACCAACCGCAACCAGCTCGAACATGCGCTGGCAGCCCTGGTGGGCCAGGCGCCTGCGGCCTTCAGCCTGCCCGCCACGGCCGAGCTGCCGGCCCCGCCGCCCGTGCCCGCGCAACTGCCTTCGCAACTGCTGGAGCGCCGCCCCGACATCGCCGCGGCCGAGCGCCGCGTGGCCGCCGCCAACGCGCAGATCGGCGTGGCGCGCGCGGCCTTCTTCCCGGCGCTCACGCTGTCGGGCTCGGCCGGCTACCGGGGCTCGGAGCTGTCCAACCTGCTGAGCGCGCCCAACCTGTTCTGGTCGCTGGGCCCGGCGCTCGCGGTGTCGCTGTTCGATGGTGGCGCACGCAATGCCGCGGTGGAGTCGGCGCGTGCGAGCAACGAGCAGGCCGCCGCCGCCTACCGCCAGACGGTGCTCACGGCACTGCAGGAGGTGGAGGACAACCTCACGGCCGCTACCGCCCTGGCGCAGGAGCAGCAACTGCAGACCGAAGCCCTGGCCGCCTCCCAGCGCGCGCTGGACGTGGTGAACAACCAGTACCGCGCGGGCACGGTGGGCTTTCTCAATGTGATCACGGCCCAGGCCTCGGTGTTGTCCTCGCAGCGCAGCCTGATCGATGTGAAGAACCGCCGCCTGGTGGCTGTGAACACCCTGCTCAAGAACGTGGCAGGGAACTGGGAGCCGCTTGCCAGGTGAAGCGGTGCGAGCGGCTCAGCCCGCGTGGTCGGTGGAGGCCACCACCCGCCAGCCCTGGCCGGTGCGCAGCAGGTGGTAGGACTCGCGCCAGCCGCTGGCCACGCTGCCATCGGCGCGCAGCAACTCCCAGGAAACACTGGCCAGCGCGCTGAGCGTGCCCATGGGTACGACGTGCAGATCGCTGAAGCGGCACGAGCGGCAGCCCTGGCCATGGTAGGTGGTGAGCACCGCCTGGAAGTAGTCGCCAACTTCCTGCGCTGTATGGAAGGCCCGTACCGCCCCCTGTGCGTCCACGGCGATGCTAGGCACGGCATAGCGCTGGGCCACGAGGGGGCCGTCGAATTCAGCGAAGGCCGCCACGAAGGCATCGAAGAAGTGCCGGATCTCGCCAGCTGTATCAGCGCTCACGGGCATGGACCGCCTCCTGGATTGGGTGCGGGGCCAGCCACCCGGGCCACCGCTTGGCGGATGCTGGCATGCGAGGCATCCGGACGCAAGGCGGCCTGCAGTGCCTGTGCCGTCTCGGGGTCGTGCGCCTGGAGCCATTGCAAGGCTTTCTTGGGTCCTTCGAACCACTGTGTGCGCAGGGCGAAATAGTCTTCCAGCAAGGCCGTCAGCAGCCAGGCGCGGCGGTAGTCGCCTTCGGCATCGCCGCGCTCCATGCGGGCTGCCATCTTCCAGGCCCAAGTGGTGCGAGCGCTGATCTCGTCGGCGGGCAGCGGGGGCGGGCCTTGTGTGAAGACGGAATCCAGCCCCTGCAGGAATCGATCCGCCTCCTGTCCCCGCTGCAGCAGCACCACGCTGCCGCGCAGCTTGAGCCACTCAGGGCCACGCTGCACCAGCGTTGACTCCGGGTACAGGAATACGTCGAGAAAGGCGCCGTCGATGATGCGCGTGTCACGGCCTGTGCTGTCGCGCGGGCCGAAGGCGGCGATGTCGTAGTCGCTGTCCTTGTCCGCGGTGCCAGCGGCCCGTGACCCGTAGAGCAACAAGGTGTGGTTGCTGCCATCCCTCGTCAGTTCTTCGCACAGGGTGCGCAGCAAGGGTGTCCAGTGGATGTTCGGTGCGGTCATTCCGTGCTGCCTCCGCGCGACTGCGCGCCTTCATCAAGCAACCATGTGCGGAAGGCCGCAAACGCCGGCAGGTCCAGCCGGTCGGGCCGGTAGCACAGGTAGTGGCCCTGGTCCACACGCACCGGGCTGCCGCAGGGGCTGAGCAATGCGCCCTCGGCCACTTCCTTTTGCACCAGCAGGGCAGGCACCAGGCCGATGCCCAGGCCGTTGAGTGCGGCCTGGATCAGGGCCGAGTACTGGGCGAAGCGCGGGCCCGCCAGCGTCTGCACCTCGGGCACGCTGTGCTGGGCGGCCCATTGGCGCCAGGCGGTGGGTGCGCCCTCGTGGTGCAGCAGGGTGTGGCCCAGGATGTCCGTGGGCTGGGTGATGCGGTGGCGCCCCTCGACCAGGCTGCGCGCCACGATGAGCACGAACTCGCGCCCCGCGATGTACTCCGACACCACGCCCGGCCAGCCGTCGGGGCCATAGCGGATGGCGGCGTCCACCCCAGCGGGGATGCCGTCGCTGGGCTCCAGGTGGCGGCTGAAGCTCAGCATCACATGGCGGCTTTGCTGGCTGAAGGCCGGCAGCCGCGGGATCAGCCACTTGGTGAGAAAGGTGGGCACGCTGGCCAGTGTGAGCAGGCCCGCCCCGGCATCGCCCGAGCGCGCCTCGAAGGTCGCGGCCTCGATGGCGCGCAGTCCGCCCGAGATCTTCTGCCAGTACACCCGGCCCTGGGGCGTGAGCTCCACGCCGCGCCCGTTCTTCTGCAGCAGCTGGCGGCTCAGAAAGGCTTCGAGCCCCGCCACCTGCTTGCTGACCGCGCTGGCCGTGATGCACAGCGCACCCGACGCCAAGGTGATGCTCTGGTGGCGCGCCACGGCGTCAAAGGCCAGCAGTTCCTGGATGGTGGGACAGTCGCGTTTCATAGCCGGGGTTGATGAAAACTGTGTGAAAAACGTTTTCCAATTGCTCAAGTATCCTCATCCAGGTTTCACCCATCGCGGGGCGGTCTCTCCCTAGAATTTGGCCAGTGCTGCAGCGCCCTCTGGGTAAACAGTAGCGCATTCGGAAAGTATGCCGGCAATTAGGATAGTGGAGACAACAAGGTGATCCGCGGAATTTCCCTCGTCTATGGCGTTTACCTGCTGCTGCCCATCGCACTGCTGCTGGTGGGCAGCGTGGGCGGCAGCTGGACCAACACGCTCCTGCCCAGCGGCGTCACCGGCCAGTGGTACCAGGACCTGTGGCTGGACAGCTCGTTCCGCAAGGCCTTCGTGAGCAGCCTGGTGGTGGCACTGTCGGCCTGTGCCATCAACACGGTGCTGGCGCTGCCGCTGGCCTATGCGCTGTACCACGGCGCACGGCGCGGCGGAGGCCTGGCGGCGCGCATCGTGAGCGCCATGCCCGTGGCCGTGCCCGCCATCACCCTGGCCTTCGGCTACATGGTGGTGTTCAACACCGACCTCGCGCCCTGGCTGGGCTCCATGCCGCTGCTCATCGCGGCGCATGCCATCCTCACGCTGCCCTACCTCACCAACACCTTGCTGACCGACTTGCGCCACCTGGACCTGCACCGGCTGGAGCAGGCCGCGGCCACGCTGGGCGCCTCGGGCTGGCAGCAGTTCACGGGCATCGTGTTGCCCAGCCTGCGCCAGAGCCTGCTCAGCGGCCTGGTGATGGTGGCGGCGATCTCGGTGGGCGAGTTCGGTGTCTCCAACCTGCTCACCAGCTTCCAGAACCGCACCTACCCTGTCGTGCTGCTGCAGGCCTTCTACGGCGCCACGGGCTTTGCCTGCGCCGCCACGGTGGTCCTGCTGGTGCTGGCAGGCGCATCGGCCCTGCTGTCGTCCTCCCTCGTCCAAGCCCGCAAAGTCCAGCCATGAGCCTCGTCCTCGATAACGTCAGCTACCACTACCCCGGGAGCACGCACGGCCTGCACGAAGTCTCCCTGGACGTGCGTGCCGGCGAGCTGGTGGCCGTGATCGGGCCCAGCGGCTCGGGCAAGTCCACCTTGCTCAAGCTGGTGTCCGGGTTGGAAACCGGCCACACCGGCCGCATCGTCTTCGGCGGGCAGGACATGTCGGCCACGCCTGTGCACCAGCGCCGCATGGGCATGGTGTTCCAGAACTATGCGCTGTTCCCGCACCTGTCGGTGCTGGACAACGTGGCTTATGGTCTCAAGCTGCGCAAGGTGCCCGTGGCCGAGCGCCATCGGCGTGCGCAGGAGTTGCTCGATATCGTCGGCCTGGCGGGCTACGCGCAGCGCGGCATTGGCCAGCTTTCGGGCGGGCAGCAGCAGCGTGTGGCGCTGGCGCGGGCCCTGGCCATCGACCCGCAGGCCCTGCTGCTCGACGAACCGCTCTCGGCCCTGGATGCCAGCGTGCGCGGCCACCTGCGCGACGAGATCCGCGCCATCCAGCAGCGCTTTGGCGCCACCACCTTGCTGGTCACGCACGACCAGGAGGAGGCCCTGGTCATGGCCGACCGCGTGGCCATGCTCAAGGACGGACGCCTCCTGCAGATCGCCACACCCCGCGAACTCTACGAGCAACCCGCGAGCCGTGCGGTCGCCGAATTCGTGGGCCTGTCCACCATCCTGCCGGGCAAGGTCAGCGCGCCGGGCCGGGTGGACCTGGGTTTTGCCGAAATCCACGCCCACACCGGCGGCCGGGCCGTGGGCACGACGCTGCACGCGATGGTGCGCCCCGAGCATGTGCGCGCCGACCCGGCGCCCGGCAGCGTGAACCGATTGGAAGGGCGCACCGGTGCCCAGCGCTACCTGGGCGCGCTTACGCGTTACGACTTTGAAGTGCCCGGTGCGGGCAAGCCATTCCTCGCCGAGTCGGCCCTGCCGGCCGCCGAGGCGATTGCCATCGCCCCCGAGCACATCCGCCTTTTGGACCACTGATTTCTCTCTTACCTCTCCCAACCCGAAACCGAGGAGCCACACCATGCAACGCAGACAACTGATCCAGGCCGCCGGCGCACTGCCCCTGGCGACGCTCGCCGCCCGCACCGCCTTTGCCTTCGACGGCCCCGAGCTCTATGCGGGCGAAAAGGCCTTGTACGCCGAGGCGCAGAAGGAAGGCCTGTGCGTCTCCTTCGATACCGGCCCCGAGTGGGCCAACTGGAAGTCGCTGTTCCGCGATTTCAAGAAGCGCTACCCCGAGATCGAGCTGACCTACAACGACATCGGCTCGGCCGCCACCGTGGTCGCGCTCGAAAAGACCAAGCGCCGCCCGCAGGCCGACACGGCCTACTACTTTGCCGCATCGGCGGTGGACGCTGCGAAGAAGGACGTGGTCGCGCCCTTCAAACCCGTCAACTTCGACAAGCTGCCGCCCGTGTTCCGCGAGGCCGAGGGCCGCTGGTTCACCATCCACACGCTGAACATCGCCTTCCTGGTCAACAAGAAGCTGGTGAAGAATGTGCCCACCGGCTGGGCCGACCTGCTCAAGCCCGAGTTCAAGAACACCGTGGTCTACTTGGACCCGCGCTCCACCGGCATCGGTCAGGTGCTGACCTTTGCGGCGGCGTATGCCAATGGCGGCGGCGTGGACAACGTGCAGCCCGGCACCGACTACCTGGGCAAGCTCCATGCGGCCGGCAATGTGCTGCGCGTGGAAGGCACCACGCCCTACGCCAAGTTCTTGAAGGGCGAGATCCCCGTGTGGATCAGCTACGAGAACGACGGCCTCAAGGCCAAGCACGTGGATGGCATGGGCGATGCGGTGGAAGTCGTCATCCCCAAGGAGGCAAGTGTGGCCGCGCCTTATGCGATCAGCCTGGTGAAGAACGGGCCCAACCCCAACGCCGGCAAGCTCTGGCTCAACTTCATCATGAGCGAGGCCGGCCAATCGCTGTTTGCCCAGGGCTTCGTGCGCCCCGCCGTGCCCGGCACGCCGTTGGCCGCTGACGTGGCCGCCAAGATGCCGGCCGCGCCGCAGATCCGCCCGCTCGACGTGGTCAAGGCCTCCGAGCGCAAGGCCGATGTGGACCGCCTGTGGGCGCAGGCCGCGCTGGGCAACAAGTCGTAGGCAGATCAAGCCTTATGCGACGTTTCGGCGCCTGGCCCGCGTGGGCTTTCATGGCGCTCTTCTTTGCGGTGCCGCTGGCCGCGCTGCTGCCCGAGGCCTTTGGCGATGGCGCCAGCGCCTTCGGGCGGCTGTTCGGCAACCCGCTGTTCATGGGCGCGCTGCGCAACACGCTGGCCTTGGGGTTGGCGGCGGGGGCCGTGTCGGCGCTGGTGGGTACCTGCATCGCCATCGAACTGGCGCGTCAGCCTGCGGCGCGGCGCCAATGGATGATGGCCTTGCTGGGCCTGCCGTTGGCCTTTTCGGGTCTGGTGATCGCCTACGGCTTCATCCTGGCCTTCGGGCGCGCGGGCTTCGTCACGCAGTTGCTGGCGGGCCTGGGCGGCGACCCGGCGGTGATCGGCAGCTGGATCTACAGCGTCTCGGGCCTGGGCGTGGCGTATGCCTACTACCTGATCCCGCGCGTGGCGCTGTCGCTGTACCCGGTGTTCGCCAACCTGGACCTGCGCCCCGCGCAGGCGGCGCGCACGCTGGGCGCATCGCGCGCGCGGGCCTTCTGGGACACGGTGGTGCCCGAGGTGGCGCCCTCGGTGCTGTCCAACGCCTGCATGGTGGCCGCCATTGCCATGGGCACCTATGGCACGGCGCTGGCGCTGGTGGGCACGCAGCTCAACATCCTGCCGCTGATGCTGCTGGCGCAGGTCAGCGACGGCGGCTCGGATTTCGCGGTGGCGGCGGCCTTGTCGCTGGTGCTGATGGTGGTGTGTGTGGTGGTGATGGGAGTGGGTGATGTCTTTACGCGACAACGCGAGCGCCGTGCAGGCCATTGAGGCCTGGCCGGAACCGGTGGTGCAGGCGCTGCAGCGCCTGGCCGAACGGCAGAAGGGGCCGGGGCGTCACCGCCAGCCCGTGGCCGTGATCGGACCGGGTGACGCAGGCGTGGCCGAGTGCGCGGCCGCCCATGCCGTGGCGCATGCGCTGGCCGGCGCCGGCATGGTGGTCATTTGCGGCGGGCGCGGCGGTGTCATGGCGGCCGCATCGCGCGGCGCCACCGAGGCCGGCGGCATGGCCGTGGGCATCCTGCCCGAGGACGACGACTCCAACGCCAACGAGTGGCTGAGTGTGGCCGTGCCCACCGGCATGGGCGAGATGCGCAACGCCATCGTCGCGCGCGCTGGCGTCTGCCTGGTGGCCATCGGCAGCAACCTGGGCACCCTGTCCGAGATGGCCCTGGGCCTCAAATGGGGCAAGCCGGTGTTCGAGCTCTATGGCGGCGTGCAGCTGCCGGGGGCCGTGCCGGCTGCCGATGTGCACGACCTGCTGGCCAAGGTGCTGGCCTGTTTGCTCGCGTAGCCGCTCAATCTTCGGATTCCAGCGCCACGTCCAGCGCATCTTCCAGAGCCCACAGCGCTTCGTCGCTCAGCGCACCCACGAAGACGCGCAGGCCGTCGCTCCATTCCACCACGCAGGCAACGCGCCCGAGCTGCACATAGGCGCGCATCTCGTTGACCGTACCGACATGGCGCCAGCCAGCCTGCAGAGCGGCTTCGGTGCCGGGCCCCGCCAGGCCCGAAGCGCCATGCGGCAGGGCTTCGCCGAAGCCGCATTGCCAGACCAGCATGGTGGCGATGAACTCCGAGCAGCGCTCGCACACCGGGTGCCACTCGGTGGCATCGCCGGTGGTGGTGATCCACACGGGCGGGTCGTCGCCAGCTGCAGGGCCGCAGTCCACGCCGTAGCGCACCACGTCCTGGTTCTCTTCGAGAAAGACGAGCTTGCCCTCCTGCAGGCTCCAGTCGGCGGGCGGCAGGAACTGGTCGTACACCGTGGTGAATTCGCGCGCGTTGCCGGCCAGCAGGTAGAAGTCGCGCAGCGCCTGTGGCGCGGTGGTGTCCAGGGACTGCTCGGCCTTGGCGATGGCCTGCGGGTCCACCGCGTCCGTGGGCCGGAGCGGGCGGCCCAGCATCTGGAACAGGTCGGGGTAGGGCATGGTGTTCATGGCAAGGGCGCCATATTGCCAGAGCCACGCGCCAAGCCGCGCGCCACGCGCTCCGTGGACTCCCGCAGGTACGCACGCAGGCTGGGCGGCTCCAGCACCTCGAACTCCACCTGCAGCGCCAGCAGCCAGTACACCAGGGTGCCCTGCTGGTGGGCGCCGCACTCCAGCACGCAGCGCTCGGCGTCCAGGGCCTGCAGCACGCCGGCCGAGGCCGGAATGCGCCGCGCCATGGTAGCCAGGGGCTGGTGCAGCACCACGCGGGCCTGCTGCGGAAACTGCGACAGTGCCACCGAGCGCGACACGTACCCTCTGAGGTCACCCCCATCCGGCCCGGGGCGTGGCGCGAAGTGGGCGCCGGCCACGGCCTCGCCCACCATGCGGTCGATGCGAAAGCTGCGCCAGTCGCTGCGCGCCGGGTCCCAAGCCACCAGGTACCAGCGCTGGCCGGTGTGCACCAGACCCTGGGGCTCCACCGTGCGCTGGCTGGCCTGGCCTTTGGCGTCCAGGTAGGCGAAGGCCACGCGCAACTGGTCGCGGCAGGCGGCGGCCAGCACCGCCAGTGCGGCGGCCTGCACCGTGGGGCCCATGTGCTCGGTGGGCAGGATGGCCGAGCGCAGCGCGTCGATGCGCTTGCGCAGGCGCGTGGGCATCACCTGTTCGAGCTTGACCAGGGCGCGCAGCGAGCTTTCCTCCACCCCGCCCACGGTGCCGGCCGTGGCCATGCGCAGGGCAATCGCCACGGCCAGGGCCTCCTCGTCGTCGAGCAGCAGCGGCGGCAGCGCCTGCCCGGCGCGAAAGGCATAGCCGCCGGCCACGCCGCTGCTGGCGTGGATGGGGTAGCCCAGCTCGCGCAGCCGGTCGATGTCGCGGCGCAGGGTGCGCGGGTGGATTTCCAGGCGCTCGGCCAGCTTGGGGCCGGTCCAGTGGCTGCGGGTCTGCAGCAGGGAGAGTACGCGCAAGAGGCGGGAGGACGAGGACAGCATGGAAATGAATGTACGTCGAATCGAGGGCGGAATCTGTCCGCAATGCATCCTACATTGCATCCACGTTCACGGCGCCGGGCCGAAACGATTGAACCCTCCCCTCAACACACCCCTTCAAGGAGCCTTCCATGTCCATCGTCCTCTACTGGCACCCCATGTCCAGCGCCACCCCCATTGCCAATGCCCTGGTCGAGCTCGGCCTGCCGCATGAACGCGTCACGCTGGACCTGCAGGCCGGCGACCAGCGCCGCCCCGAGTTCCTGGCCCTCAATCCCAACGGCAAGGTGCCCACCGTGGTGGTGGACGGCAACCCCATGTTCGAGACCCTGGCCATCCACTTCTGGCTGGCCGGCAAGTACGGTGTGGAGCGCGGCCTGTGGCCCCAGGAGGACACGCCCGAGCGCCTGCAGGCCATGTCCTGGGCGACCTGGGCCTATGTGACCTACGGCGCCGTGCTGGTGCGCCTGCAACTGTCCACGCAGGGCGACGCGGCGCTGCGCAGCGAAGTCTGGGCGGATGCGGCGCGCAGCGGCCTGGACCAGTTGCTGGCCCTGCTCGATGCACGCCTGGCCGCGCAGCCCTGGATGATGGGTGCCGACTTCTCGCTGGTGGACCTGATCGTGGGCGCGGTCATTGGCTACAGCGCCTACATCGGTGCGCCCGTGGCCTCGCACCCGCATGTGCAGGCTTGGCTGGCCCGGGTGCAGGCGCGCCCGTCCATGCAGCTCAAGGCAGACTGATCCATCACAGGATCAGGAAGGCGGCGGCCGCCACCGCGGTGGGCAGCAGTGCCCCCAGCAGCAGCCCACCCGCGCCCACGCTGCCGTCGGTGAAGCCGCCTTTGAGCAGGGCCACGCCGGCCGGGTTGGGCGCGTTGGCGATCACCGTGAGGCCGCCGCCGGCCACGGCTCCGGCCACCAGCATGTACTTGGCGGGGTCGGAGATGCCTTCGATCAGCGAGCCCAGGTAGGTCAGCGCCGCGTTGTCGGTGATGGCCGTGAGGCCCAGGGCGCCCGCGAACAGGGCCAGTGGCTGAAGGCCCTCGACGATGGGCTGCAGCCACCACTGCTGCATGCCGCCCAGCACCACCAGGCCCGCGAGGAAGAAGCCCACGAGCAGCGCTTCCTTGAGGATCAGCGGCGATTGGTGCTCTGCATAGGCCTGGGTGTAGCCCAGGAACATCAGGAACAGCGCCAGGAACACCACCGGGTGGTGCGCGAACACCACCACGGCGGCCAGCAGGCCCAGGTGCACAGCCACCACGGCCAGGGGCACGGCGGGTGCCGCGGTGGGCTTGTCCGCGCCCTGTGCTGGCCGCAGGTGGCGGCGCAGCACGAAGGTGCAGAGCGTGGCGTTGAGCAGCACGGCCAGTGCGGCCTTCCAGCCGAAGTGGGCCAGCATGAAGGCGCTGTCCCACTGCCAGGTGCTGGCCACCATGAGCACCGGCGGCGCGGCGTAGGAGGTGAGCGTGCCGCCGATGGACACGTTGACGAACAGCGTGCCCAGTGCGAAGTACTTCACACGCTCAGGCACGGCGCGGCGAAAGATCTGCGGCGCCAGCATCAGTGCGGCAATGGTCATGGCCGCCGGCTCGGTGATCAGCGAGCCGAGCAGAGGCACGGCCGCCAGGCCCAGCCAGGCGGTGGCCAGCGGCGTGGCCACGGGCAGGCGCCGCGCCACGGTGTCGACCACGGCCACCACGCTGCGCAGCACCGGGCTGGAGGCGGCGATCACCATGACCACGAAGACGAACAGGGGCTCGGTGTAGTTGCGCGACTCGGCGTACTCCAGCGCCTGGTTGCCGCCCGAGACAAAGGCCATGGTGACCACCAGCACGATGGCCCATAAGCCGAAAACGACCTCGACCTCGCCGAGCAGATGGAACAGGCCGGAATGGCGCGGATAGCGGTGCGCCAGGTGCTCGAAAAGGCCGGCGGCAAAGGTGTGGAGCAGGGCGATGCCGAAGAGGGCGGCGGCAATCCAGTGGATGGTGTGGGCTTGCATGGGCAGAAATTCCAGTCGCAGACAGACCGCGTGGCGGCCCGACCGACGCTGAACCTGTCGCGCCCTCGCAGCACGAACACCCAGCCCCCATTTTAACAGAAGGGGTAAACCCGGCCTACATGGCCTTGAACAGGTGGGCGTAGAGCCGGCTCACGGCCAGCTTCTCGGGCCGCCCCGCCAGCGCCAGGTGCAGCTTGCCGGCCTCGTCGCGCGTCACGGTGGTGATGGCACTGGCGCGCACCAGGGTGCTGCGGTGGATTTGCCAGAACACGCTGGCATCGAGCTGCTCGGTGAGCTCCTTGAGCGGCGTGCGGATCAGGAACTCGCGCGCGGCCGTGAGCACGCGCACGTACTTGTCGGCGGCCTCGAAGTACAGCACCTCGGCCACCGGCACCATGTGGATCTGGTTGCCGCTGCTGGCCTGGATCATGCTAAGGGGACCGGCCGCGGCGGGGGGGCTGGCAGGCGCGGCCGCCGCCACGCCGGGGGCGGCCAGCAGATGGCGCAGCTGGGCCATGGTGGCCTCCAGCGCATCGGCGGCGGGGGCCTTGGCGGTGAGGGCCTGCTGCAGCTTCTGCACGGTCTTCTGCAGGCGCGAAGCCTGCACGGGCTTGAGCAGGTAGTCCACGGCCTGGGCCTCGAAGGCCTGCACGGCGTACTGGTCGTAGGCGGTCACGAAGACCAGCGCCGGAAAGGGCTTGTCCGCGGGCCAGGCATCGGCCAGCTCCACGGCGGCGTCCAGCCCGGTCTGGCCCGGCATGCGGATGTCGAAGAACAGCACTTCGGGCTGCAGCGCCAGCGCCTGGCGCACGGCCGAGCGTCCATCGCCCACGGTGGCGGCAATCTGCAGCCCGGGCCAGGCGCGGGCCAGCTCCTGCTGCAGGGCCGCGGCGAGCAGGGGTTCGTCTTCGGCGATCAGGGCGCGCGGGGTGGCTGTGGTGGTGTTCATGCGGAGATGCCCAGGGGGTAGGTAATGGTGGCGCGCGTGCCCTTGGGGGTGTTGGGCAGCAGCACGAAGTGGCCTGCATCCCCGTGCAGTGTGGCCAGGCGTTCGCGCACCTGGGCCAGGCCGAAGCTGGTGCCCGGGCTGGCAGGGGCGGGCGGTGGGCTTGCATCCAGCCCGGCGCCGGTGTCGCTCACCTCCAGCACCAGCAGCGTGCGGCCCGCCGGGCCGGTCTGGGTGCGCGCCTGCACGGTGATGTGGCCGCCTTCCACCTCGGGCTCGAGCCCGTGGCGGATGGCGTTCTCCACCAGCGGCTGTAGCAGCAGCGGGGGCACGGGCAGCTCGCGCAGGGCCTCGGGCAGGTCCAGCGTGTAGGCCATGCGCGGGCCCATGCGCACGGCCATGAGTTCCAGGTAGTCTGTCAGGCGCTGGAACTCGTCGGCCAGCGGATGCAGGGTGCTGCGCGAGGCATTCAGCGTGGCGCGCAGGTAGGCGATCATGCGGTCCAGCATCTCCTGCGCGCGCGCCGGGTCGGTGCCGATCAGCACGCGCAGGTTGGCCAGGGTGTTGAACAGCATGTGCGGCTCCAGCTGCGTCTCCAGCAGCTTGAGCTGGGCCTCGGTGGCCTGGCTGTGCACTTCTGCCATGCGCGCCTGCAGCCAGGCGCTCTTGCCGTTCACGTAGAAGTAGTAGCTGATGATGGTGCCTGCCACCACGGTGATGCCGATCGAGATGCGCAACTGGGCGCGCCCTTCGGTATCCCACGACGAGACACCGCACCACCAGTCCGCCAGCAGGGTGCCGCCCAGGTAGCCCAGCACGATGCCGACCAGGGGCAGCGCCACGCCGGCCACGCCCTTGGGCCAGCCGTATTCGTGGCTGGAGGGAAACAGGTGGCGGCCGAAATCGATCAGCGCCCAGGTCAGCGTGCCGATGGCCAGCGAGTAGGTGGCGGGAATGTAGTAGGGCTTCTCGGGGCGGAAGGCGTACTGGATGCCCGAGATCGCCAGGCAGAAGGCCAGGGTCTGCAGCAGGCGCTGGAGCTTGTCGAGCCAGTCGATCTTCATGGCGATGGGCCGGTGGTGGGTCAGCCGCCGTCGCGTTGGCGCAGGATCCGCTCGCGCTCTTTCTGCACCATGCGCTCGCGCAGGCCACTGCCCGTGCCCAGCACGAAGACCGAGACGCCGTGCAAGGCCAGCCCCAGGCCCCAGCCCAGCAGCGGGTAGACCGACCAGGGGCGGTTGCCGAAGCCGTAGCGCGACATGGAAAACACCACGACGTTGACCACCACGAACAGCACGGCATGCAGATACCAGCCGAGCTTGGCGCCGGCGCGCTTGCGGGCGAGTTTTTCGATGGCTTCAGGGGTCAGGGGGGCGGTCATGGATAGGGGGATTCTAGGCTGCTGCGTGGCGGCTTTGCCAGCCCGCGCAGGGCAGCCGCAGCGTGCATGCCAGCACGATGGCCGATGCTGCGCGGCACGCCGTGCGGCGCAGCGGGTGGTCCTGCGGCAACAGGCCGAGCAGGGCGAGCAGGGTGAGGATCGACAGCATGGGAGTGTCCTGCGCTGGGCTCACGGTGCCTTGACGGGCGCGGGGGCGACGGCCACCGGCAGGTGCTGCTCGAAGTAGCGCACGATCTTCGTGTCCACCGCGCGCATCTGGCCGCGGTCGAAGCCGGGCGGGTCGCCCAGCAGGCGCACGGCCAGGTCGGACATCTGGGCCAGCGGTGGCTGGGGCGAGAGCAGGGCACCATGGCCGGCATCGGGCAGGGCAGCCAGCACGGTGCAGCGCTCGGCGCATGATGCGAGCACGCGTTCGCTGTGGAAGCGCGGCACCAGCCACAGGTCCTTGCCCGAGGTGATCAGCGCCAGCGGCACGCGCGGCTTTGCCAGCGATGCCATGTCGAAGTCGGCGGCCGCGGGCACGCCCGAGACGACGGCGGCGATGCGCGGCTCGTCGTGCGTGTACCAGGTGGCGTCGTCGTAGCGCTGGCGGATCACGCCCACGGCGACGCTCTTCTTCACGCCATCGAGGAAATTGCCCTTGAGTTCGGTGAGCAGGCCGACGCAGGTGGAGAAATCGTCTGCGATGTTCGTTTCACAATGCTGCTTGTACAGGGCGGGCGACCAGCGCCCGCCGGCCAGACTCAGGGCCGTGTGGCCGCCGGCAGACATGCCGTACATGCCCACCCGGTCGAGCGAGAGCAGGGGCGCCAGCGCGGCATCCTGGGCCACGGCATCGATGGCGCGCGAGACCTCGGCCGGGCGCTTCTTCCAGCTGTCGGGCCCAGGCTTGGAGGGGTCCTTGGCGTTGTCGCCCGCATGCTCGGGCATGGCCACCACGAAGCCGGCAGCCACCAGGGCGCGCGCCAGGTCCGAGTAGACCCAGGGGTTGCCGCCCGAGCCGTGCGAGACCACCACGAGCCGGCCGTTGCCCGCCACCGGCGTTCCTTGCCAGGCCAGTTGCAGGTGGAAGGGGCCGCGCTGCAGGGGCTGGTCGGCGGCGCTGCTGGGGTAGTAGACCGTCACCGGGCCATCGCCTTGCAGCCCGGCGATCTCCCTGAGGCCGATCCCGGCCTGGGCCAGGCTGGCGGACAAGGCCAGCAGGCCTGCCAATGCCAGATGGATGGGATGGTGCATGTCGGTCTCCTTTGCCGTGCCGTGTTCAGGCGCGGTTGTTGTTCTGGGCAATGCGGTCGCGCTCGGATTGGACCATGCGTTCATGCCAGTTCGAGCCGCCTGCGATGAAATACACCACCATGCCGTGCACCAGCAGGCCGATGCCCCAGCCCGCGGCGGGGAACACCGCCCAGTGGCGGCCGCTGGACAGGGACAGCGAGACCAGCAGCAGGTTGACCAGCACATAGACGGTGGCATGGATGAGCCAGCCCAGCTTGGCTCCTGCGCGGCGGCGGGCCAGGTTTTCGATGGGGTCGTTGGACAGGGGGTAGCGGCGGGACATGGTGGTTCTCCTTGGGGAATGGACGGTAGGGAAGGGGGTCAGGCAGTAGCGTGGCAGGGTGCGCTATGCGCAGCCTGGGGCGCCAGGGCCATGCGCCACAGGCGGGCCGAGCGGGCGATGAACAGGCCGTTGAACACGCCGTAGAGTGCGGCGATCTGCAGGTCGAAGGTGGCGTCGTGGGCCAGGGCAGGCTGCATGGCCAGTTCGATGCCGACCAGGTACTTGGTCAGGAAGATGCCCAGGATCAGCAGCAGGGGCAGGGAGCTGCCGGGCAGGTGGAAGCTGCGCGCATCGGCCAGGTAGCGGGTGCCGGCCGGCACGGCGGGCCGCAGCACCAGGGTGAGGGTGGCCACGGCGGCGGCCGCGGCGAGCCAGGCGGCCAGGGTACCCAGCACCTGGCCGGAGCCGCCAAAGGCCGATACCAGCCCATAGACCGAGAACAGGGTCATGGCCACGGGCATCACGGCCACGCGGGTCAGGCTGGCGGTGCGGGCCACGAGCTGGCTGGCGCCCAGGGCGACGAGTGCGGCCAGCAGGCCCCAGACCCAGGTGGGGGTCTTTTGCAGGACGGTGGGCAGGGCTTCGGGGTGGTGGATCAGAAGGTCGATGATCATGGCGTTGCTCCGGTAGGGGGACGAAGAATTTGGGGCGAAGGTGGCGGGACGAGGGGTTCAGGCAATGCCCAGCTGGCTCCACAGCCACTGGCCGAGCAGGCGGTCGGGCAGCAGGGTGAAGGCACCGGCCACGAGGCAGGAGCCGATGTAGGTGCCCTGCATGAGCATGCGGTGCGCTTTCACGTTGCCGCGCGACAGGAAGTAAAACGACAGGGCGATCAGGCCCAGCGTGATGGGGACCAGCAGGTGGATCACGCCAAAGCCGGCCAGGCGCGGGCCCTTGTCGCCGCTGATGAAGATGGCCGAGACGGCCACCATCACCATCAGCGTGACCCAGGCATAGCCAGCGGCGCGGTGCAGGCGCGGGCGCTGGTCGCGGGCGCGCCGGGCCCACAGCGCCAGCGGGCCGATGGCAACGGCGGCCAGTGCGGCGGCCAGGTGGATGGCGATGGCGGGGGTGATCTGCATGGTGGGCTCCGGTGGGGCGGTGTTCGGCGATGGACGTACTGTGCCGATCGCCTGCCGGACCTGCCATCGGCCTGCGACGGAATGCAGGGGCGGGGGCGCGAAATGCAGCGCACCGGAGCAAAGTGCAGGTGTTTTGGCGCCAGCCGGGAGCAGGCGGCAGGGATAATCGGCAGCTTTTGCCGGCCCTGTGGGCCAAAAGGACGCACGCGTGGACCTCGTTTTGCTGGCCAAGGCCGCCCTCATGGGCGTGGTCGAAGGCCTGACCGAATTTCTCCCCATCTCTTCCACCGGCCACCTGATCCTTGCGGGGTCCCTGCTCGGTTTCGACGATGCCAAGGCCAAGGTCTTCGACATCGCCATCCAGACCGGCGCCATCTTCGCCGTCATCCTGGTCTACTGGCAGAAGATCCGCGCCACCCTGGTGGCGCTGCCGCGCGAGCGCAGCGCGCAGCGCCTGGTGCTCAATGTGCTCATCGGCTTTCTGCCGGCGGTGGTGCTGGGCCTGCTGCTGGGCAAGGCGATCAAGGCGCACCTGTTCATCCCGGTGGTAGTGGCCAGCACCTTCATCGTGGGCGGCTTCATCATCCTCTGGGCCGAAAAGCGCCCGGCCGCGGCCATGCGCATCCACGAGGTGGACGACATGACGCCGCTGGACGCGCTCAAGGTCGGCCTGGTGCAGTGCCTGGCCATGGTGCCGGGCACCAGCCGCAGCGGCGCTACCATCATCGGCGGCATGCTGCTCGGGCTGTCGCGCAAGGCGGCCACGGATTTCTCCTTCTTCCTGGCCATGCCCACGCTGATCGGTGCCGGCGTGTACAGCCTTTACAAGGAGCGCGCCCTGCTGTCGGTGGCCGACATCCCGATGTTCGCCACCGGGCTGGTGTTCTCCTTCATCAGCGCCTGGCTGTGCGTGCGCTGGCTGCTGCGCTACATCAGCACGCACAGCTTCGTGCCGTTTGCCTACTACCGCATCGTGTTCGGCATCGTGGTGCTGCTCACGGCCTGGATGGGTTGGGTGCAGTGGGCTGAATAGTTCGGAGCACCCCCTGAGGCGCTTTGCGCCTCGGTGCGTCCGCCGGAGGCGGCCGCTCTTCGGGCACGTCCAAGCCTGCGCAGGCAGGCTTGGAGCCACGGCCCTCAGCCCCTCTCTCATATTGCTTCGCAATCTGGGAGGGGGACGCTCCCAGCGCGGCGGGGCGGCCCTTGCGCGGGAGCACTGGCTTGAGCTGCGCCCGTTTCGTGCGTCGTGGGTGGCGCGTGGCGCACTAGACAACGGATCCGCGTGAGCACCTCTGCGGCACACCCTGCCCGGGGTGGCAATGTCCGGAGGGTCTTCGGGGCCTGGAAGTGATAAGCTGTAACGCATGGTTGCGCTGTCCGTTCGCGCAGCCTGTTTCCGCCTGCCTGCCGACGACCCTTGCCCCGGGACTTTCGCCACATGACGCCAGACGAGCCAGAGATTGCGCACCCCATTGCCAGGCCCACGGACTGGTCGGCCGAAGAACTGCTCGATCTGATCACGCGCAGCGTGGGCGCCACGCTGGCGGCCGTGGACCGCAATCTGCGGATGATCTACGTGAACGAGGAATATGCGCGCTGGTTCGACAGCACGCCCGAGCGCCTGGTGGGCAAGACCCTGGTCGATCTGTATGGCGAGCACGATTGCGCGCGGTTCATGCCCTTTGTCGAGCGGGTGCTCCGTGGTGAGCGGGTGCAATACCAGCGTCTTCTGCGCACGCCGTACGGCTTCGATGAGTGGCGCACCATCTGCCTGACGCCCTGGCCGGCGCGCAACGGCGTCATCGACGGCTTCATCACCACCGCACTGGACGTGCACGAGCTGCAGGTCACGATGGATGCCCTGCGCACCGCCAACCAGCGCTTGTCCTCGCACATGGAGAACAGCCCCCTGGCCGTGCTCGAGATGGACCAGGACCTGCGCCTGTTGCACTGCTCGCAGCGGGCCGTGCAGCTGATGGGCTGGCTGCCCGTGGCCCACCTGGAAGGGCAGTCGCTCGTCGACCTGCTGGGCCACACCTCGGACGAAGGCCTGCACCAGGCCCTGCAGCGGCTGCAGGCCGGGCAGGAGGCGCAGAACCGGGCGGAAACCTCCTTCGTTCGCGGCGATGGCCTGGAGGTGCATTGCGAGTGGTTCAATTCCGCGCTGACCGATACCGAGGGGCGGGTGACCTCCATCATGGCCCTGGTGGAAGATGTGTCGGCCAAGATCCAGATCGCGCGCCAGCAGCAGTACCTGGCCAACCACGACTCGCTGACCGGGCTGTACAACCGTGCGGCCTTCCACAACCGGCTGGAGCAGTCCCTGGCCCGGGCGCGCCGCAGCGCCGGGTCGGTGGCGCTGCTGTTCATCGACCTGGACGGCTTCAAGCGCGTCAATGACCTGGAAGGCCACAGCGCGGGCGACGAAGTGCTGCGCATCGTGGCCCAGCGCCTGTCGTCCATGGTGCGTGCGGGCGACACCATTGCCCGCCTGGGGGGCGATGAGTTCCTGGTGATGCTGGACCGCGAGGTCACGCGCGACGTGACCGACGGCATCGGCCAGCGCATCATCCACGCGCTGCACGAGCCCATGTGGGTGGACGGGCGCGCCCTGCACATCGGTGCCAGCATCGGCGTGGCCATGCACCCCCCGCTGGAGGGCGAGATCGATGCCCTCATGAACCGCGCCGACCAGGCCATGTACTCCGCCAAGCGTGCCGGCAAGGGGCGCCTGCACTACGCCCAGCCGGCGCTGCAGTGAGCAGCGCCGGACCTTGCCCTACTCTTCCTTGGGCAGGCGGATGCTCTGCTGGAACTTGAAGAAATTGGTCGGGTCGTAGGCGCGCTTGGCCTGCTGCAGGGTCGGGTAGGCCGGGCCCCAGTAGGCATTCTCGAAGTCCTGCAGGCTGGCATCGGGGTAGTTCTGGTACACATGCCCGTTCAAGAAGGGTTGCACCAGTTGCATGAAGCCGGCCAGCCAGGCCTCTGTCTGTGCGCGTTCGGCCGGGTTGCGCCAGAACACGTCGACCACCAGGTCGGCATCCACGCGGCGGTGGATGAAGGCGCTGGCCTCGATGGGGTAGCGGTTGATGGCGCCGCCGTAGGGCTCCAGGTAGGCCAGCGACCACTGGTTGGGCGAGGTCTTGAAGTAGTCGATGATGGACTGCCAGTCCGCCGTGGTGAGCGGGCGGCCGATGTAGCCCGAGGCCTTGCTCTCGGCGATGCCGTCGGGCAGGTTGTCGGGCAGGGAGTAGGGATGGTCTTCGAGCCAGACGTTCATGTCCGGGTAGGTGCCGGTCTTGTCCACCAGCAGCTGGGCGCTCGGGATCTCCATCAGCGGGGCAATCGCCTGCAGGCCGGCCTCGCGCGTACCGCAGAACATGCCCTGCACCATGGCCACCGGCTGGCCGCCGTAGTAGCCCAGGTTCATCATGTAGCCCAGCGCATCGGGCGCGCCGCTTTGCATGTAGCGCTGTTGCATCATGGTCAGCACGTTGGCGGCCTGGGACATGTCCCAGCCGATGGACCAGGCCCACACGGTGTCCAGCGGCACCATGGTGTAGGTGACCTGCAGCAATACGCCGAAGTTGCCGCCCGTGCCTCCGCGCATGGACCAGTACAGCAGCGGGTTCTCGGTCTCGCTGGCCGTGACGATGGTCCCGTCGGCCAGGGCCACGCGCAGCGACTCCACCAGGTCGCTCTGGATGCCGTAGCGCCGCGAGGTATAGCCATAGCCCCCGCCCTGCACGAAGCCGCCCACGCAGACGCTGCCGCAGGCGCCCGTGGGCACATGCCAGCCGGTGTGGTTCATGGCGCCGTTGAAGTGGTCGAAGTCGGTGCCGGGCCGCACGTGCACGCGCTGGTTCGGCGGGTCCAGCACTACGCCCTGGATGTCGCTCAGGTCGATCACCATGCCGTTGTTGACCGAGTAGCCGGCCGTGCTGTGGCCGCCGCAGCGCACGGCCACGGGCACCTTGTACTTGCGCGCCACGGCCAGGCATTCGAGCACATCGTTCTCGACGGCACAGTACACGATGATCTTGGGAAACGACTGGAAGGCGGGGTTCGACTCCTGGCGGGCCTGGTTGTAGTCGGGGCTCGAGGGCAGCACCACCCGGCCCACCAGCATGTGCTCCAGGTGGGCCAGCGATTCCAGCGCGATGGCGGTGTCGGAGGTCTCGCCGGCGCCTCCCGCCGCATCGGCCGCCGAAGCGGCAAGGGCGTGGAATTGCGCGACACGCGCAGCTTTGGCAATGCGGGCGGGGCTTTTGCGATGGGCCATGGCTCGGGATCCGTTGGGAAGTTGCGAGGCCTCCTGTGTAACGGAACCCCCGGCGTTTGACCAGCAATGGATTCCCCAGGTGCCTAGGCCGACGAGAGGGCCAGGTCCCCGGTGTTGCGGCGCAGGCAGAACTTGCCGCTTTGCTTGCCGCTGTACATGGCGGCATCGGCGAGCTTGAGCAGGCCGGCGGCGTCGCTGCTGTCGTCGGGGGCGATGGCATAGCCCACGGTCAGGCCCACGTGGACCTGGATGCTCCCCAGCGAGAAGGGCAGGCGGAAAGCCTCGAGCAGCTTGAGCCCCAGTTCCTGGGCCTGCTGGGCACCCGCCAGGTGGCCGGCCATCACCACGAACTCGTCGCCGCCCAGGCGCGCGACCACATCGCTTTGCCGCACATGGCCCTGCAGGCGCCGCGTGACGGCCACCAGCAGCTCGTCGCCAACATCGTGGCCGTGCTGGTCGTTCACGGGCTTGAAGCCGTCCAGGTCCATCATGTAGACGGCCAGCAGGTCGTTCTTGCCGCAGCGCGGCAGGGCGGCGGCCAGCGCCATGTTCAGGCCGCGCCGGTTGGGCAGGCCGGTGAGCGGGTCGGTGTGTGCCAGCGAGTGCATGGCATCGCGCTCGCGGTTGGCGTGCAGGGCCTCCAGCTGCAGGGCATGCGTGCGCAGGCCGAGCACGCGCATGAACAGCAGCATGTCGATGGTGGCCCCGAACTGGAAGGAGTGCAGCGTCCAGAAGTTCACGGGCACCCAGCCGTTGATGACGCCGATCATCACGGCCGTGGTCACGAAGTAGATCAGCCAGGCCGCCAGCAGGCTGGTGCCCACACCATCGCCCGCGAGGGCCTTGCGCACCGCGCCCGGGATGCCCATCAGCGCGGGCACCAGGCCCAGAATGCTCACGATGGCGGCGATGGCGCGCGTGCTCAGCACATCGAGGCTGTAGGCGATGCCCAGCACCACGCAGAGCACGGCGCCGCAGCGCATGGCGCGCAGGAAGCGGCTCTTGGGCTGGTCTCCCGCCAGGGCCTGGCTGATGAACAGGAAGGATCCACAGGTGGCCAGCAGTGCCGACAGGCCTGCCGCGTGCTCGGTGAACCACAGGCTGTTGCTCCACAGGTACTGCCGGCCGATGCCGAACAGGTGCAGCGAGAACATCAGGCTGCCCGAGATGAGCAGTGCGTAGAAGATGAACAAGGGCTCGCGCAGGCTGGCCCACTGGGCCAGGCTGTAGATCAGCAGGCACAGCGCCAGGCCCGTGAGCACGCCCTGCAGCATCTGCTCGTCCACGGCCGTGGCGAGCATGGCCGAGGACTTGTTGAGCGTGATGGGCAGGATCATGGCGGCCCGGGTTTCCACGCGCATCAGCAGTTCGTAGGCCTGGCCAGGCAGAAGCTCCAGCGCCACGGCGTGCGAGCGGCTTTGCAGCGGCCGCTCGGAATAGGGTTGCAGGCTGCCCAGCACCACGTGCCGGGTCACATGGCCCGCGCTGAGCACGAAGACGTCGACCCGGTTCAAATCGGGGTGGTTGATGTCCAGTGTCCAGCGGCCATCGGAGGTCAGGTGCACCGACAGCGGTGCGCGCAGCCAGATGGCGTCCGAGCGCACGCCCAGCGTGGCGCCCCGGGAGGGCGGGGGGGTGAAGTCGCCGGCGCGGGCCTGCACGTCCTCCAGCCCAAGCCGGAGCGTGGGGTCAGACAGCATGCTCACGGCCGGCCAGACCTCGACCGAGCCGGCGCTGTCGTGCAGCACCAGGGGCTGTGCTGCGTGGGCGCCGGACAGCAGGCCCAGCAGCACCAACCCCGCAAGGACCTTCCAGAACCTGCGCCAGGCGGGCTGCGGGTGGGCGGTGGGGTGGTGGGCCATGGCTTGCATCTCAGGAGGCCAGCGCGGCAGGGCCGTCGCCGCGCAGCAGGCAGTGCTTGCCGGTCTGCTTGCCCCGGTACATGGCGGCGTCGGCCTTGCCGAGGAGCTCGCGCACGTCCTTGCCGTCGAAGGGGGCCAGCACATAGCCGATGGTCAGGCCCACGTGCACGCGCAGGTTGCGCAGCGTGAATGGCTCGCGGAATGCGTGCAGCAGGCCTTCGCCGATCTCCCGCGCCTGCTCGGGCCGTGTGAGATGGGGGGCCAGGATGATGAACTCGTCTCCGCCCGGGCGCGCCACCAGGTCGGTCTGGCGCCGCACATGGGCCGACAGGCGCTGCCCCACGGCCACCAGCAGGTCATCGCCCACATCGTGGCCGTGCGTGTCGTTGACGGGCTTGAAACCGTCCAGGTCGAGCAGGAACACCGCCACCATGCGGTCGGGCGCACATTGCTGGAGGGCCGAGTTCAGCGCGATCTGCATGCCGCGGCGGTTGGGCAGGCCCGTGAGCGGGTCGGTGTGGGCCAGCGAGCGCATGGCATCGCGCTCGCGCTGGGCATCGAGCGTGGCCTGGCGTAAGGCCTCCGAGCGCAGTCCCAGCACGCGCAGGAAGAGCAGCATGTCCAGCGTGGCGCCGAACTGGAAGGCATGCAGGGTCCAGAAATTCACCGGCACCCAGCCCTGGACCAGGGCCGCCATCACGAGGGCGGCGGCGCCGTAGACGGTCCAGGCCACCAGCAGCGTGGCGCCGATGGGGTTCCCCTGGCGCGCCTGGCGCAGCGCGGCGGGCAGGCTCAGCAGGCTTGGCGCCATGCCGAACAGGCTCATGAAGACGGTGGCGGCCTTGACGCTCAGCAGGTCGAACACGAAGGCCAGGCACACCAGGGCTGTGAGCGCTGCGCCCCCCTGCATGGTGCGGGCATAGCGGCTGTCCGGGGCGTCGCCCGCCATCGCTTGGCGCAGAAAGAGAAAGGAGCCCGCCAGCGCCGTCAGGCCGAAGATGACGGCCCCGTGCATCTCCATCCACACATTGCCTGGCCAGAGGAACTGCACGCCGATGCCGAAGAACTGCAGCGAAAAGCCGGCGCTGCCCAGCACCACCAGGGCGTAGCACGCAAAAAGGCGGTCGCGCTGGCCAGCCCACTGGAGCAGGCTGTACAGTAGCAGCCAGAAGGCCAGGCCGTGGAGCAGGCCCTGCAGCATCTGCTCGCGCAACGCCATCTTCAGGCGGTAGGGGGACTCGCTGACCGTGATCGGCAGGATCATCGGCCCCAGCGTGCGCACGCGGATCAGCAGCTCATAGGCCTGCCCGGCCTGCAGGTCCAGGGCCAGGCCCGGGGTCCGGCTGGCATCGGCGGCCTTGCCGGGCGCGCGCAGGTAGCCCAGCAGCGCCTGCTGCAGCACCTGGCCGCCCTGGGCCAGGTAGATGTCGACCTCCTGCAGGGCGCCGTAGTCGAGGTTGACGATCCACTGGTGCGTGGGGGCCTCGGGCACGGCCAGCGGAATGCGCAGCCACATGGCTTCCGGGTGCGCTCCGATTGAGCCGCCGCGGTGGGGCGGGGCCTCGAACCGGTCGAGCCGGCGCAGCATGTCGCCGGCCGTGCGCTCGCGCGAGGCATCGGCCTGCAGGCTGGCGACGCTCCAGGCGTCCAGGCTCTGGGTGCCGGGGGTGAGCACGAGCGCCGTGGCGGCGTGTGCAGGCAGTCCCGTGAGCATGAGCAGGCACAGCACCACCACGGCCGCCATGGCGGCGCGGCGGGCCATCGAGCGCATGAACCCGGGCAGCACACTGATTGTCATTGCACACCTGCGGAGAGGGCCCCATGTCCGCAACCCGCCATGCGCCACCGCAGTGGCGCCGGCGCATCGGCAAGGCAGGAGGGCAGGGCGCTGGACATGGTGCTCAGGGGACAACAGGTGCGGTGGCGGGCCTGGATGGCAGGTCAACCAGTATGCCTGCGGAACGCCATGCCTGTGCACAAGGCGTGCCGGCCATGGAGGCTGCTGGGCTGGGCAGGCGCATCGGGGTCATCAGGCCGTCAATGCCATGCTGGCATCGTTGCGGATGAGGCAGTGCTTGCCGCTTTGCTTGCCCTTGTACATGGCGGCGTCGGCCAGGCGGATCAGTTCGCGGGGCTCTGCGGCGTCGATGGGGGCCAGGGCATAGCCTATGGTCAGGCCCACGTGCATCTGCAGGTGGCTCATCACGAAGGGCTCGCGGAAGGCGTGCAGCAGCGCGTTGCCCAGGTCCTCGGCCTGCTCGGCGCGCAGCAGGTCGGCGGCCATGATGATGAATTCGTCGCCGCCCAGGCGTGCCACCACGTCGGTCTTGCGGCGCACATGGTCCTGCAGGCGGTGGCTCACGGCCACCAGCAGGTCGTCGCCCACGTCGTGGCCATGCAGGTCGTTGATGGGCTTGAAGCCATCGAGGTCCAGCAGGTACACCGCCACCAGGCGGTTGGGTGCGCACAGCGAGATGGCCGAGTTCAGGGCCAGCTGCAGGCCGCGCCGGTTGGGCAGACCCGTGAGCGCATCGGTGTAGGCCAGGGCGCGCATGGCGTCGCGCTCGCGCAGCGCGTCGTCGGTGGCGGTGCGCAGCGCATCGGTGCGCAGGGCCAGCACGCGCAGAAAGAGCAGCATGTCCACCGTGGCGCCGATCTGGAAGGAGTGCAGGGTCCAGAACGACAGCGGGGCCCAGCCCTGCACCAGGCCCACCATCACGGCGGCTGCCACGAAGTAGGCGAGCCAGGCGGCCAGCAGCGTGGCGCTCACGGTGTCGCCCTGGCGCACCCGCTTGATGGCCAGCGGCAGGCTGAGCAGCGAGGGCAGCGGGCCGAAGAGGCTCAGGAAGGCCGTGGCCTGCCGGGTGTCGATGAGGTCGGTGAGGAAGGCGATGCCCACCAGGCCGCACAGCGTGGCACCGCCGTGCATGATGGCCAGGAAGCGGCTGCGTGGCTGGTCCCCCGCCAGCGCATGGCCCATGAACAGGAACGACGCCCCCAGCGCCAGCAGCCCGGCGGCGCTGGCGGCGTGGACCTCCATCCAGTGGTTGTCGCTCCACAGGAACTGGCTGCCGATGCCGAAGAACTGAACGGAAAAGCCGGCGCTGCCGGTGACCAGCAGGGCGTAGAAGAGAAACAGCTTCTCGCGCTGGCTGGCCCACTGGGTCAGACTGTAGACCACCAGGCACAGCGCCAGGCCGGCCAGCAGGCCCTGCAGCATCTGCTCGCGCAACGCCAGCGGCAGCAGCACCGGGGCCTTGCTGACCACCAGCGGCACGATCATCGCGCCCCCGGTGCGCACGCGCACCAGCAGGTCGTATTGCTGGCCGGGCTGCAGGTTCAGCATCATCGAGGGCGTGCGCCCGCGCAGCGGCCGGTCGGAGAAGGGGCGCAGATTGCCCATCAGGGCCTGCTGCACCACCGCGCCATTCGCGATGAGGTAGACGTCCACCTCGTTGAGCACGGGGTAGTCGATGCTCAGGATCCAGGGATGGGCCGGGGCCTGTGCCACGCTCAGCGGCAGGTGCAGCCACACCGCATCCTGGCGCACGCCCAGCGTGCCTTCGGCACCGGTGGGGGGAGTGAACTCGGGCAGGCGGGCGAGCATGTGCTGCACGCCGAGATGCCGGCTGGCGTCGGGCAGCATGCGCACATGGGGCCAGGCATTCACCGAGGGCTGCCGATCGACCAGCACCAGCGGCTGGTCGGCCGGTGCGGCCGTGGCCGAGATCACCGGCCAGAGCAGTGCCAGGGCCAGCCATGCCATCCGCCGCCACCATGCACTGCATTCCGCGGGCGTCTGGCGCGCGGCGCCTGCCGGCGTGCGGTGGGGGGCGGTGGAGTGCCGGGCCATGGGGGCTACGCCGTCTCCTGCGGCGTGGCGGCAGGCTGGGAGGCTGCGGTGGCCGGGCGGGCGCTGGCGGCCAGCTTCAGGCTCCAGGTGCCCTGGGTGGTCAGGCGGTCCTCGATGCGGTTGATCCATTTGGGCACATGCGGGTCGTCGCTCCAGTTGTGCACCACGCCGTCCACCTGGTTGAGCAGCTCGCTGGGGAGCTGCAGCGGCCGGGTCTGGCTCATTAGCACGCGGCTCATGAAGTGGTAGCCCAGGATGCGCGTGAGCGTGCGCACGATGGAAAAGCGCGGCAGCACCAGGCGCAGCACCCAGTCGATGACCCGGGCCACCAGCAGCACGCCCCAGAACAGCAGGGCCGAGGACCAGGGCACGGGCTGGGTCAGGCCCAGGTCGCCGGCCGTGGCCTTGCCGCACAGGAAGCGCGTCATCAGCTGGGGCATGGGCTTGGCGATGTTCCAGGGGATGGAATTGGCCATGGTGGCCATGAGCGCCTGACCCAGGCCCGGGCGCGGGTCGGGCGTCACGGGTTCGGCACGGCCGCGGGCCTGCATGCGGGCCATGAGTTCCTCGCCCTGGTCCATGGTCTCGACCATGAGCCCGCGCTCGATGCCCAGGATGTGGCCGACCACGTTCCAGGCATGCAGGTAGGCCTCTTCATCGTGCCGGGGCAGGCCGATGCCCAGGCGGCGCATGCTGCGCAGGAACACGTAGCCGAAGGTGAGCAGCGTGTAGGCCAGCTCTTCCTGGTTGCAGGGCAGGCCGTCGCCGGCCACATCCCAGCCGCGCGCGAACAGCGCCTGGTACATGCTGTGCTTGGGCGGCAGGCCCGGCAGCTTGCCGAGCTGGCCCGCGCCGACGATGTTCTGCTGGGCCTGCAGGTGCTGCACGGCCGCCTCGGGCGTGCCGCGCAGTATCAGGTTGCGGATGGTGGCATGGATCAGGCGCACCTTGAGGATCTGTGCCACGCCCGCACCGTCGCCACGGGTCAGGCCGCCGTGCATCATCACCGGGAAGATCATGGCCGCGGTGGAGCGGATGCGGTACTCGGTGTGCTCCTCAAGCTGGCCTGCGGTGTGCAGCACGCTGGAGAGATCGGGAATCACATAGCACTCGGGCAGGCTGGCGCAGAACAGCAGGATGCACGAGAGCGCGCCGTGGTCGAAGAAGATCTTCTCGGCGCGCTCGATCTTGTGCGCGTCAGCCCATGCGGGCAGCACCTGGCCCTGGGCCAGGTAGTCCTGCAGCGCCTTGGCCATCTCCTCGTTCACGCCATCGCCCGTGGCCTTCCAGCCCTGGATGCTGGCATTGGTGGTCCACTCGCCGAACAGGCGGTTGACGGTCTTGATCTGTGTCCACTGCGGCGCGTCGTCCGGAGGCAGGCCCGGGGGCCAGGGGCCCAGGATGTCGGCGATGGTCTTGTCGGCCAGCGGATCGGCATGCTGCTGCATGGAGGCCAGGTCCGCATCGGAAATGGCCGGTGTGGGGTGGGTGCTCATCAGACGGCCTTCAGCTGGTTGCGCCAGCGCTGCAGGCCGGCAAGGGCGCACAGCAGCGGGATGCCCATGGCAAACGGGGCGATGGATTTGATTTCGACCGGGTGGCCCAGGAACACCTGGAACACCAGGCCGGCGCTGTAGATGCCCAGCGGTACGGTGGCGTGGCGCGGCAGAAAGTTCACCGAGCCGGCTTTGAGCGCCATCTTGCGCGTGGCAAAGCGGAAGGCGCAGAGAATGCAGAAGCTCACGAAGACCCAGCCGAAGAAGCCCTGCACGGTTTCGCCGAACCAGGCGCCGTCGGTCTTGGTCATGATCCAGGCCTTGAGCACGTAGACCAGGTAGGGGTCGGCCCCGAGGTCGAAGGCCGTGACGATCATGGCGGCCAGGAACGAGAGGAAGACCGCATTGCCCACGCCGGGCGCCCCGTCCACGGGCGCCTGCCAGACGATGAGGTTGCTGATCACATAGGCGGCATAGGTCAGCGCGAACCACATCATGGGGATGACCACGGGCACGCCCACGCAGCGCAGGCCCAGCACCTCGGTGTAGGTGTAGCTGCCGAAGAACCAGCCGTGGGTGCTGCCCATCTGCTCGGCGAACCAGCCCAGACTGACGGCGATCAGCAGGAAGCGCAGGGCGGCGGACGCTCCCAGCAGCCGCGCGGCGCTGGCCCAGGTGGCGGCGAACATCAGTACCGAAGCCACTGCAATGGCCAGGGTGACGCCCTTGCCGGGGCCGATGGAGGTGTAGATCAACGCGGCGGATACCAGGGCGAAGACCAGCACGGGCAGCCGGACGGTCAGCAGATTGGAAGCAGGCATGAATATGTACACGCTGTTACAAACCCCCAGTGTAGGGGATTGTTGCGACACATCCCCTGCTTGTTTGCACTGAGAAGCCGCCAACTGCGCGCTTTTCTCCCTCTATTTATCGGTTCAGGCATTGTGGGGCCAATGCCTTTGGGCGTGAATAGACAGGAAGGATTAGAGGCACCCCCATTCAGGGGGTGCTCCATGTGCAAAAAACCTGGGCCTTGCGGAAGGCCCGGGGCCTCAGCGTGCCGCCACGGCCGCCAGGTTCAGCAGCGAGGCTTCGATGGCCGCGGCCGTGGCCTGGGGCTGCTCCATGGGAAACAGGTGGCTGCCGTCGAGCATCATGGTGCGCCCCTCGGTGATGCGCAGCGTCATGGCCATGCCGACCTGCCTCATCTCCTCGGAGTCGCGTCCGCCGATGAAGGCGGCCGGGCATTGCAGCGGGTGCCGGGCGAGCAGGCGCCCCAGGTTGTGCGGCAGGGTGTTGTAGATGGCGGTTTCCACCGCGCGGTCGAAGCCCAGCACGCGCTTGCCGTCCTGGTCGGCCAGGCCATGGGTGATGTAATCGTGCAACACCTCGGGGTGCCAGCGCGCAAAGGCCTTCTTGCGCCGGAAGTGTTCCAGCGCTTCCTCGTTGCTGGCCCAGGTGTTGCGGCGCTGGCGGCTGATCTTGCCGGGCGAGATGGAGCCCACCACCTGGGTGCGCTTGGCCACGTCCAGCGCATTGGCGCGCCAGCCGCCGATCAGCGGCGAGTCGATCAGCAGCACGCCGCGCACCAGCTGCGGGTGGCGCGCCGCGGCCATCACGCTCAGGAAGCCGCCCAGCGAGTGCCCCACCAGGAACACCGGCTCGCCCAGGCGCTGGACCTGCTCGCCCGCAAAGTCCGCCAGGTGCTGGACCAGGTGCGGCCAGTTGTTGGACACCGGATACTCGGGCTCATGCCCGAAGCGCTCCACCGCGCTGATGTCGAAGCCGCGCTGGCGCAGCAGCTTGAAGAGAAGGCGGTAGGTGCCCGCAGGAAAGCTGTTGGCGTGCGAGAAGACGATGGGGAGCATGGGCGGGAGGTGGGTCGGGAAGGCGCGCACAACCACCCAGGGCGGCAGGCCACCCCCTGGCATGCGCGCAAGGCCCTCAGATGAGCTTGTCCAGGTGGTTGGTGATCTTCTTGAGCGGCTTGCTGCGCGCCGGGTTCACCATGATGGGCACGGTCGTGTCGCCGCCGCCCCAGGCCGGGTCCTCGATGCTGTCGAACACCTGGCGCAGCTTTTGCCCCCAGCTGTCGTGCAGCATGCGAAAGTAGGGGTTGTGCTCGTCGATGCAGATGATCTTGTCGGTGGCGAAGCGGTCCACCTCGTAGACCACCAAGTCCAGCGGCAGGCCCACCGAGAGGTTGGACTTGAGTGTGCTGTCCATGGACACCAGGGCGCACTTGGCGGCCTCGTCCAGCGGGGTTTCGGGGGTGAGCACGCGGTCCAGCACCGGCTTGCCGTACTTGGACTCGCCGACCTGGAAGTAGGGCGTCTCGGAGGTGGCCTCGATGAAGTTGCCGGCCGAGTACACCTGGAACAGGCGCATGCCCTCGCCCTTGATCTGGCCGCCGAAGACCATGGAGACATTGAAGTCCACGCCCGAGCGCTTGAGCGCCGCGCCATCGCGCTCGTGCACATGGCGCACGGCGGCGCCCAGCACGCGTGCGGCATCGAACATGCTCTTGGCGTTCCAGATGGTGATGGGCTCTTCCTCGTCGCGGTCGACGATGTGCTCGGTCTGCAGGATCTCGCGCACCGACTGCGAGATCGACAAATTGCCGGCCGACAGCAGCACCATGAAGCGGTCGCCCGCCTTCTCGTACAGCATCATCTTGCGGAACGAGCTGATCTGGTCCAGGCCCGCATTGGTGCGGGAATCGGACAGGAAAACCAGCCCGGCATTGAGTTTGATGGCGACGCAATACGTCATGGGGGCAAAGACGGCAAGTAGGAAATCGTTGTGATGCATCCGTCGCGGGCCGGGGCCTGCGTCGGGGTGGTGCCCCTGCAATGCGCCGCATACTATGAAAACAATAGCAAAACGGCCCGGGCAGTGCGGCAGCGATCCCCGATTTTAGGGCGAATCGGCCGCTGCCGTGCCGCCGGGTTGTCCGGTGGGGCGCTTCCAGGTGGGACATGTCCGACATTGCAGCGGCCTGTTGCCTGACGTTACAAGCCCCGGCGCAGGCACTTACTATCATTCACATTTCATACAGGGAGGCTGCATCTTGTTCCACTTTTCTACCCCCGTCCTGCCCGCCGCATGGCTGGCCCGCACGGCCCTGCTGGCGGCTACCGTGTCCCTGGTCGCCTGTGGGGGCGGGGACAGCAAGAGCGATGGGGGCGGCAATACCACGCCGCCACCGCCGGTCGCCACAGCGGGAGAGCTCAAGTCGGCCGCCCTGCTCAACACCATCACACCCGCGCAGATCACCGAGGCCCTGTCCAAGGATGCCTCCAAGGTGCAGGGCATCGTGCCGCGTTACGCCGTCACCTCCTACCGGCTGGAGTACATGACCTCCGACGCCCAGGGCAAGGAGGTGCGCGCTTCGGGTCTGGTGAGCGTGCCCGTAAAGGCCCTGGGTGCGAAAAGCCCTGTGCTGAGCTACCAGCACGGCACCATCTTCAAGAGCGCCGAGGCCCCGAGCAACAATGCCGTGGGCTCGGAGGTGGCGGTGGTCATGGCTTCTCTGGGTTACATCGTGGTGGCGCCGGACTATGTGGGCTATGGCGTCTCCAAGGGCACGCCCCACCCCTACCTGCTGTCGGCGCCCACGGCGGCGTCCACGCTCGACATGCTCACAGCGGCGCGCACCTGGCGTGCCCAGGGCAACGCGGCCGACAATGGCCAGCTGTTCCTCACCGGCTATTCGGAAGGCGGCTATGCCACCATGGCGGCCCACCGCGCCCTGCAGGCCGGCAATGCGCCCGAGCGCCAGGCACTGCGCATGGTGGTGACGGGTGCCGGGCCCTACAACGTGCAGGCCACGCTCGATGGCCTGGTGAACGTGGTGCGCGACCGCGAGCCCGTGCTGGGCGCGCTGATCAACCCCGGCTTCCTGCGCTACCTGGGCGGCAGCGTGCAGCGCGAGGTGCGCCGCGCACTGCTCAAAGCCCTGCTGCCCGACGATGCCGACGTGACGTTCGACAACCAGTTCATCGACAACTTCCTGGCCGACGACGTACAGGCCGTGGCGCGCGTGAGCAGCGTGCACGACTGGAAGCCGCAGGTGCCCGTGCGCCTGTACCACGGCCGCGACGATGTCACCGTGCCTTATGGCAGCTCGGTCAGCACCCTCCAGGCCATGCGCGCCCAGGGTGCGGGCGATCTCGTGACCCTGGTCGACTGCCCTGCCGTGCCGTCCAGCCACATCGGCTGCGTGCCGCCCTTCCTCAACTACATGCTGGGCCAGCTGGCGCCGGTGGCGCAGGATCTCTGATCCCTTTTGGGATGCCGCCCCCGGAGCGGGGCGGCTTTCTCATCCGCCGTCCTCGCCCCCGGGCGCTTCGCCCAGGCGCGCGATGACCGCATCGAGCGTGGCATACAGCTGCGCGATGAACTCCACCCCCATTTCCTCCTCCAGCGCGCGGTAGGTCGCCTCGATGGTGGGCGCCAGCTTGGCGGCCAGCGCCTTGCCCTCTGGGGTGACCGACACCATCACCCGGCGCTGGTCGTGCTCCAGCCGCTCGCGCAGCACCAGGCCCAGGTCCGCCATGCGCGCCAGGATGCCGGCCAGGCTCGGGCTCGACAGGCGGCAGATGTCGCCGATCTGGCGCGGCTCCAGCGGGCCGTGGTCGAGCAAGGCGCGCACCACGCGCCATTGCTGCTCGGTCAGGCCGACCGTGTGAAGAATGGGGCGAAAGCGTGCAAACACGCTCTCGCGCGCCTGCAGGAACAAGAGCGGCAGGTTGCGATGGGTCAGCTGCGGGGGTGGGGAAGCCATGGGGCGGAATCATCCTTGAAAGCGGGGCGCCAGGGCGCCCCTCGGTACAAACCCGGACAAAAAGGCACAAGCGATCGGTTGACTTACTCGCATGTTAGTAAATAAACTACTCACATGTTAGCAATGTACCAGACCCCGCAAAGTGCCCCCTGCCGCCTGGAGTTCGGCATCGCGCCCTTTCGCCTGTCCGGCGTCGTCTACGGCGCCTTGCTCAACCACCAGCCGGCCCTGGAGGCGCTGGGCGATGCGGCGCACCAGCCGCCCTACAAGGCCCCGGCCGTGGCGCCCGTGCTCTATGTGAAGCCACGCAACACGCTGGCCGGCGATGGCGACGCCATCGTGGTGCCGGGCGATGCGCCGGAGCTGGAGATCGGCGCCTCGCTGGGCATCGTGGTCGGCCGCACCGCCTGCGGCGTCGCCGAGCGCGATGCGCTGGCCCATGTGGCGGGCTACACCATCGTGGGCGACATCAGCGTGCCGCATGGGGTGTTCTACCGGCCGTCGGTGCGCTTCAAGGCGCGCGATGGCTTTTGCCCCATGGGGCCCCGTGTGGTGCCGCGCAGCGAGATCGCGGACCCCGATGCACTGGCCGTGCGCGTGGAGGTCGATGGCGCCCTGGTGCAGGCCACCACCACGGGCGAACGCCGCCGCCCGGTGGCGCAGCTGCTGGCCGAGGTCAGCGCGTTCATGACCCTCTCGCCCGGCGATGTGCTGCTGCTCGGGGCCTCGGCCGGCGCACCGCGCGTGCGTGCAGGCCAGCGCACCCGCATTGCCATCGAGGGCCTGGGGGAGTTGCACAACCATTTCATTGCCGAAGGAGGCGCGCCATGAAGCGGGCGAAAGTTGCGTACGCGGGCGCGATCCACGAAGCCACGCCGCATGGCACCGGGCAGATCCGCCTGGCCGATGGTCGCGTGCTCGCAGAAGACGCCGTGGTCTGGCTGCCGCCGTTCGAGGTGGGCACCATCATTGCGCTGGGGCTCAACTACGCCGACCACCTCAAGGAGCTGTCGGGCGAGCTCACCGTCACTGCCAAGGACGAGCCGCTGGTCTTTCTCAAGGGCCCGGGCACGCTGATCGGTCACCGCGGCCAGACGCGCCGCCCAGCGGGTGTTGGCTTCATGCACTACGAGTGTGAGCTGGCCGTGGTGATCGGCCAGACCGCGCGCCATGTGGCGCGGGCCGATGCCCTGCAGCATGTGGCCGGCTACACCGTGTGCAACGACTACGCCATCCGCGACTACCTGGAGAACTGGTACCGCCCCAACCTGCGTGTGAAGAACCGCGACGGCTGCACCGTGCTGGGCCCCTGGTTCGTGGATGCGGCCGATGTGCCCGACCCGCACGACCTCAGGCTGCGCACCCTGGTCGATGGCCAGGTGACCCAGCAGGGCCATACCGGCAACATGGTCAACGACATCCCCGAGCTGATCGCCTACCTGAGCAGCTTCATGACCCTGCGTGCGGGCGACGTGATCCTGACCGGCACGCCCGAGGGCGTGGTCAACGTCGACGTGGGCGACGAGGTGGTGTGTGAGATCGAGGGCATTGGCAGCCTGGTCAACACCATCGTGGGCGATGGAGCTTTCGGGCGCTGAGCCCTGCCACTGAATTTCTGGAGACTGATCCCATGCGCATAGACCACCTGATCGCCGGCAAGCCCATCGCGGGCCGCGAGTATTTCGAGACCGTCAACCCCGCCACGCAAGAGGTGCTGGCCGAAGTTGCCAGCGGCGGCGCGGCCGAGGTGAACGCGGCCGTTGCCGCGGCCAAGGACGCCTTTCCCGCCTGGGCCGGCCTGCCCGCGCCCGAGCGCGCCAAGCTCATCCGCAAGCTCGGCGACCTGATCGCGGCCGAGGTGCCGCAGATAGCCGCCACCGAAACGCGCGACACCGGCCAGGTCATCGCCCAGACGGGCAAGGCGCTGATTCCGCGCGCGGCCGACAACTTCTACTACTTTGCCGAGATGTGCACGCGCGTGGACGGCCACACCTACCCCACGCCCACGCACCTGAACTACACGCTGTTCCACCCCGTGGGCGTGTGCGCGCTGATCTCGCCGTGGAACGTGCCTTTCATGACCTCCACGTGGAAGGTTGCGCCTGCGCTGGCCTTCGGCAACACGGCGGTGCTCAAGATGAGCGAGCTGTCGCCGCTCACGGCCGCGCGCCTGGGCGAGCTGGCGCTCGAAGCCGGCATCCCGGCCGGCGTGCTCAACGTGGTGCACGGCTTTGGCAAGGAGGCGGGCGAGCCGCTGTGCGCCCACCCCGATGTGCGCGCCATCTCGTTCACTGGCTCCACGGCCACGGGCAACCGCATCGTGCAGGCCGCGGGCCTGAAAAAATTCAGCATGGAGCTGGGCGGCAAGAGCCCCTTCGTCATCTTTGACGACGCGGACCTGGACCGCGCGCTCGATGCCGCCGTGTTCATGATCTTCTCGAACAACGGCGAGCGCTGCACCGCGGGCTCGCGCATCCTGGTGCAGAAGTCGATCTACGCCGACTTCGCCGAGAAGTTCGCGGCGCGCGCCCGGCGCATCACCGTGGGCGACCCGATGGACGACAAGACCACCATCGGCCCCATGATCAGCCAGGCCCACCTGGCCAAGGTGCGCAGCTACATCGAGCTGGGGCCCAAGGAAGGCGCCACGCTGCTGTGCGGTGGGCTGGAGGCGCCGGACCTGCCGGCCCACCTGCAGCGGGGTAACTTCGTGCGCCCCACCGTGTTCGCCGACGTGGACAACCGCATGAAGATCGCGCAGGAGGAGATCTTCGGCCCCGTGGCCTGCCTGATCCCGTTTGCCGACGAGGCCGAGGCCATCCGCCTGGCCAACGACACGCAGTACGGCCTGTCGAGCTATGTGTGGACCGAGAACATCGGCCGTGCCCACCGCGTGGCCGCGGGCATCGAGGCCGGCATGTGTTTCGTCAACAGCCAGAATGTGCGCGACCTGCGCCAGCCCTTCGGCGGCACCAAGGGCAGCGGCACCGGGCGCGAGGGCGGCACCTGGAGCTACGAGGTCTTTCTGGAGCCCAAGAACGTCGCCGTTTCGCTGGGCAGCCACCACATTCCACACTGGGGAGTCTGAGCATGGGTACCCTCGCACTGGCCGCCAAGATCACGCATGTGCCGTCCATGTACCTGAGCGAGCTCGACGGCCCGCGCAAGGGCTTTCGCCAGGCGGCCATCGACGGCCATGTGGAGATCGGCCGGCGCTGCCGCGAACTGGGCGTGGACACCATCGTGGTGTTCGACACGCACTGGCTGGTGAACGCCAACTACCACATCAACTGCGCGCCGCATTTCGAAGGTGTGTACACCAGCAACGAGCTGCCGCACTTCATCAGCAATATGCGCTATGCCTTCCCGGGCAACCCGGCGCTGGGGCAACTGCTGGCAAAGGCCTGCTGCGCCCAGGGCGTGGAAACGCTGGCCCACCCTGCGACCACGCTGGCGCCCGAGTACGGCACCCTGGTGCCCATGCGCTACATGAACGCGGACCAGCATTTCAAGGTGGTCTCGGTCTCGGCCCTGTGCCAGGTGCACTACCTCAACGACAGCGCGCGCCTGGGCTGGGCCATGCGCCAGGCCATCGAGGAGCAGTACGAGGGCACGGTGGCCATCCTGGCCAGCGGCAGCCTGAGCCACCGTTTCGCGCAGAACGGCACGGCGCCCGACTTCGCCACGAAGATCTGGAGCCCCTTCCTCGAAACCCTGGACCAGCGCGTCATCGAGATGTGGGAGCAGGGAGACTGGGCCACCTTCTGCGCCATGCTGCCCGAGTACGCGGCCAAGGGCCATGGCGAGGGCTTCATGCACGACACCGCCATGCTCATGGGCGCGCTGGGCTGGTCGGACTACACCGGCCGCGCCGAGGTGCTCACGCCGTACTTCGGCGCCTCGGGCACGGGGCAGATCAATGCCGTGTTCCCGGTCACGCCGCAGACGGGCGCTGCCGTGCCCGGGCCGCAGGCGTCGAGCCAGCAGCCATCGGCCAGCCGGCTGTGAGGAGCGTGCCATGCCCCACCTGGTGATCCTCTACACCCCCGACCTGGACCGGCCCGTGGCGCTGGGCGGCAGCGACATGGGCGCGCTGTGCCGCACCCTGGCCACTGCCATGCGCCAGCAGGTGGACGAGGCGGGCAAGCCGGTGTTCCCCACCGGCGGCATCCGCGTGCTGGCCTACCCGGCCGCCCACCATGCGGTGGCAGACGAGGGGGATGCCGCGCCCGCCGGCGGCCCCTCGCCGGGCTATGGCTTCGTGTACCTGAACCTGCGCATGGGCCGGGGCCGCAGCGCCGCGACGCACCAGGCCGTGGGGCAGGCGCTGTCGGCCGTGGCCAAGGCGCATTTCGCACCGCTGCTCGCGTCGCGCCCTGTCGGCGTCACCCTGCAGATCGACGAGGGCCCCGAGGTCTTCGACGCCAAGCACAGCTCCCTTCATCCCCTGTTCCACAAGCCTGCACAGGGCTGACCATCCATGCTTTCCAACGACACCATCACCGCCCTGGCGCAGCAGCTCTACGAGGCGCGCAAAGAGCGCACGCAACTGCGCCATTTCTCGGCCCAGCACCCCGGCATGACCATCGAAGACGGCTACGCCATCCAGCGCGCCTGGGTGCAGCTGGAGCTGGCCGACGGCCGCACGATCAAGGGCCGCAAGATCGGCCTGACCTCGCGTGCCATGCAGCAGGCCAGCCAGATCACCGAGCCCGACTACGCACCGCTGATGGACGACATGTTCTTCGACGCGGGCGGCGACATCCCTTTCAAGCGCTTCATCGCCCCCCGCGTGGAGGTAGAGCTGGCCTTCATCCTGGCACGGCCGCTCAAGGGCCCGGGCGTGACGCTGTTCGACGTGCTCTCGGCCACCGACTACGTGGTGCCGGCCGTGGAGATCATCGACGCGCGCATCGAGCAGTTCGACCGCGACACCAAGGCCATGCGCAAGGTGTTCGACACCATCTCGGACTTTGCCGCCAATGCGGGCATTGTGCTCGGCGGGCGCCCCGTGAAGCCCATGGACGTGGATCTGCGCTGGGTGGGCGCGCTGCTGCACAAGAACGGCGTGATCGAGGAGACGGGCCTGGCGGCCGCGGTGCTCAACCACCCGGCCACGGGCGTGGCCTGGCTGGCCAACAAGATCGCGCCGCATGGCGAACAGCTCAACGCGGGCGACGTGGTGCTGGCCGGCTCGTTCACACGGCCCGTGGCGGCCGCGCAGGGCGACAACTTCCATGTGGACTACGGGCCGCTGGGCTCGGTGTCGTTCCGTTTTGCCTGAGCACACACGCCATGCAGCAGATCCCTGAAAACCATTTCCGCAACGCGCTGCGCGCAGGCCGCCCGCAGATCGGCCTGTGGGTCGGCTTGGCCGATGCCAACGCCGCCGAGGCCCTGGCCGGCTGCGGCTTCGACTGGCTGCTGCTCGATGGCGAGCATGCACCCAACGACGTGCGCACCGTGCTCGACCAGTTGCGCGCCGTGGCGCCCTACTCGGTGCACCCCGTGGTGCGCCCGGTGCAGGGCGATGTGGCCCTGGTCAAGCAGTACCTGGACGTGGGAGCGCAGACCCTGCTCATCCCCACGGTGGACACGCCCGAGCAGGCCGCGCTGATGGTGCGCGCCATGCGCTATGCGCCCGAGGGCGTGCGCGGCATGGGTGCCGCGCTGGCCCGCGCCTCGCGCTGGAACCAGGTGGAGGACTACCTGAATCGCGCCAACGGCCAGATGTGCCTGCTGGTGCAGGCCGAGACGCCACTGGCGCTGCAGAACCTGCAGGCCATTGCCGACACCGAGGGCGTCGACGGCGTGTTCTTTGGCCCAGCCGACCTGTCCGCCTCCATGGGCTACCGGGGCCAGCCCGGGCACCCCGCGGTGCAGCGCGCCATCCTGGACGGCATCGCCACCGTGAGGCGGGCCGGCAAGGCCGCCGGCATCCTCATGGCCGACCGGGCGCTGGCGCAGACCTACCTGGACGCCGGGGCCTTGTTCGTCGCCGTGGGGGTGGACACCACGCTGCTGGTGCGTGCCGCGACCGAGCTGGCCGGGCATTTCGCGCAGCGCGCGCCGGTGCAGGCTGCGGCGCAGTCCAGCCCCTACTGAACCGGCGCCCTTCCAAGGCACCACTACGGCTTTCATTTCATCAATGAGCTAGTTAATTAATTTATTAATTCAACCCATCCCGCGCCTTCCAACCCACCACACCGTGAGGAGACAAACCATGCCAACGATCCGCCCTTCCACCCGCCGTTCCGCCCTGTGCGCTGCCGCCGCGCTCACCATCGCCTGCCTGTCCCCGCTGGCCAGCGCCCAGGACAAGCGCCCACTCGAATGGGTGGTGGGCATGGCCCCTGGCGGCGGCAGCGACATCGTGGCCCGCTCCGTGGCCGACCAGATGGCAAAGACCCTGGGCCAGCCCATCGTGGTGGTCAACAAGCCCGGCGCCGCGCACAACATCGCGGCCGACTATGTGGCGCGTTCGGCCACGCCGGGCAATCTGCTGCTCACGGGCGACTACGCGGTGCTGGCCACCAACCCCTGGCTCTACAGCAAACTCAGCTACAACGTGGACAAGGACCTGTCCTCGGTGGGCATGCTGGTGCGCTTTCCGCTGATCCTGGTGGTCTCGCCCAAGCTGCCGGTGCGCAACTTCCAGGAGTTCCTGGCCTGGGCCAAGGCCCAGCCCGAGGGCGTGAACTTCGCATCCCCCGGCGCGGGCACGCCCCACCACCTGGCCATGGAGCTGCTGCGCCAGCGCACAGGCCTGAAGATGACGCATGTGCCCTACCGCGGCGTGACCCCCGCCATCCAGGACATCATGGGCGGCCAGGTGCCCTTCATGTTCGTCGAATCGGCCGGCGGCATGCCCAACATCACGGGCGGCAACCTGCGCGCCATCGCCGTGGCCAGCGCCAAACGCATGGAGACCCTGCCCGAGGTGCCCACGCTGAGGGAGCAGGGCGTGAAGGATTTCGAGGCCTTTGCCTGGCAGGGCCTGTCGGTCAACGCCGCCATGCCCGCCGCCGAGGTGCAGCGCCTGAATGCGGCCCTGCAGCAGGCCCTGAACTCCACCCCGGTCAAGGCCCGCTTCCAGACCCTGGGCGTGGAGGCCGTACCCGGCACCCCCGAGCAGATGAACGCCTACGCCAAGGTCGAGCGCGCGCGCTGGGGCCAGCTCATCAAGGACATTGGTTTGAAGCTGGAATGAGCTTCCATCACCCCACCAGCTTCTTGAGCTGGTAGAGCGCGTCGAGCGCCTCGCGCGGGCTCAGCGCGTCGGGCTGGATGCTGGCCAGCAGGGCCTCGACCGGGCTGGCGCCCGCGCTCTCGGGCATGGCCGGCACCGCGAACAGGTCCACCTGCAGCTCGTCCTCGCCCGCGCGTTCCTCCAGCGCGGCCAGCGCGTGGCGCGCGTGGCTGAGCACCGGGCCGGGCACGCCCGCGAGCTTGGCCACCTGGATGCCGTAGCTGCGGCTCGCGGGGCCGGGCTGTATTTCGTGCAAAAAGACGATGTCGGCCCCCGCCTCGGCTGCGCTCACATGCATGTTGACCGCATGCCTGGCCTTGGCGGGCAGCTCGGTCAGCTCGAAGTAGTGCGTTGCGAACAGCGTGAAGGCGCGTGTCTTGTCGTGCAGGTGCGTGGCGATGCCGCTGGCCAGGGCCAGGCCGTCGAAGGTGCTGGTGCCGCGGCCGATCTCGTCCATCAGCACCAGGCTGTGCGGCGTGGCGGCGTGCAAAATCTGTGCGGCCTCGGTCATCTCCAGCATGAAGGTCGACTGCGCGTTGGCCAGGTCGTCGGCCGCGCCAATGCGGGTGTGGATGGCATCAATGGGTCCCAGGCGGCAGGCGCTGGCCGGCACATGGCTGCCCATGCTGGCCAGGAGCACGATGAGCGCCACCTGGCGCATGTAGGTCGACTTGCCGCCCATGTTGGGGCCGGTGATGACCTGCATGCGCGTGTTGGCGTTGAGCCGCGTGTGGTTGGCGATGAAGCTGCCGGCCGAGATCTCGGCCAGGCGCGCTTCCACCACGGGGTGGCGGCCGTCCTCGATCTCGATGCAGGGCTCGGCCACGAACTGCGGCGCGCACCAGTTCAGCGTGAGCGAACGCTCGGCCAGCGTGCACAGCACGTCCAGGGCGGCCAGTGCCTGGGCCAGGCGGGTGAGGGCGGGCACATGGGGCTGCAACTGGTCCAGCACCTGCTCGTACAGCCATTTCTCGCGCGCCAGCGCGCGCTCGCTGGCCGACAGGGCCTTGTCTTCGAAGGTCTTGAGCTCGGGCGTGATGAAGCGCTCGGCGTTCTTCAGCGTCTGGCGGCGGCGGTAGTCGTCGGGCACCTTGTCCAGGTTGCTGCTGGTCACTTCGATATAGAAGCCATGCACCTTGTTGAACTGCACGCGCAGGTTGGCGATGCCGGTGCGCGCCTTCTCGCGCGTTTCCAGGTCGAGCAGGAAGGCGTCGCAGTTGGTCTGGATGGCGCGCAGCTCGTCGAGCTCGCTGTCGAAGCCCGTGGCGATCACGCCGCCGTCACGCACCAGCGCGGCAGGTTCTTCGGTGATGGCGCGCAGCAGCAGCTCGGGGCAGTCCACCGGCGGGTGCAGCTGGCCGAAGATCTCCGCCAGGTAGGGCTCGGCCGCCTGGCCGGCCTGCGCCAGCAAGGCCGCCTTGTGCAGCGTCTTGCACAGGGCCACGAGTTCGCGCGGGCGTACCTGGCGCAGGGCGATGCGCGCGGTGATGCGCTCCACATCGCTCACGCCCTTGAGTTCGCCGCGCAGCGTGGCCCAGGGGCCGCTGCCGCCGCCCGCGCCCGCCGCACCGCGCAGCGCAGCGGTGGCGGCCAGGCGCCGGCGCGCGGCCGTGCGCTCGCGCGGGGGCTCCAGCAGCCAGGTCTTGAGCAGGCGGCTGCCCATGCCGGTCATGCAGGTGTCCAGCAGCGAGAACAGCGTGGGCGCGTCCTCGCCGCGCAGCGTGCGCGTGATCTCGAGGTTGCGCCGCGTGCTGGCGGGCAGGTCGATCAGGTCGTCACCGCGCTGCACCTGCACGCTGTGCACGTGGGTCAAAGTGCGGCCCTGGGTGTGTTCGGCATAGGCCAGCAGGCCGGCGGCGGCGGCATGGGCCTGCGCCAGGTCCTGCGCGCCCCAGGCCTGCAGGCTGGCCGCGCCCAGGTGCTCGAGCAGCTTGCGCTCGCCCAGCGTGGCGTCGAACTGCCAGTCCGGCCGCGGGCCCATGGGGCAGGTGAAGGCGCCGCCCTGGCGCAGCACCTGCAGCTGCTGCTCGAAGCGCTCGGTCACGCCGGCGCTGTAGATCACCTCGCTGGGCGCCACGCGCGCCAGCCAGGTGCCGACCTCGTCCTGCGTGCATTCGGCCAGGTAGACCCGGCCCTGGGTCACGCTCAGCCAGGCCAGGCCGCAGCGCGCGCGCGGGCCCTGGTGCACGGCCAGCAGCAGGGATTCGGCCTTGTCCGAGAGCAGCTCGCTGTCGGTCAGCGTGCCCGGGGTGACCACGCGCACCACCTTGCGTTCCACCGGTCCCTTGGCCGTGGCCACGTCGCCCACCTGCTCGCAGATGGCGACCGACTCGCCCATCTTGATGAGCCGGCCCAGGTAGTTCTCCAGCGCATGGAAGGGCACGCCGGCCATGATGACGGGCTGGCCGCCGGACTGGCCGCGCTGGGTCAGCGTGATATCCAAAAGGCGCGCGGCCTTCTCCGCATCGGCATAGAACAGCTCGTAGAAGTCGCCCATGCGGTAGAAGACGAGCGTGTCCGGGTGCGCAGCCTTCAGGGTGAAGTACTGCTGAATCATCGGCGTATGCGAGGAAAGATCCACTTTGTCCATTGAAATCAACAACTTATAAATTTTTCGGCGGCCGGGTGGCGGCACATGCGGGGGCGGCCCCGGGCGCGCAGACGCTGCCGGATGCGTTCAGGCGCCGGAGGGGGATTCTCCATCCATCCGCCGACCATAAACCAAACACCAGGGGGATTTGCGCAGCCGCAGCGCTTGCCGGGCCGGGCGGGCGCCTCAAAGCGGGGACAGTGCCCCCACCACCGAGGGCGTGAAGTCCGCCGCGCCCTCGGGCTTGGCGCCGTGGGCCCAGGCGAGCAGGGCTGCGGGCAGCAGGGGCCGGGCAAACAGAAAGCCCTGCAGCTCATCGCAGTCCATGGCCAGCAGGATGTCGCGCTGGAGCACCGTCTCCACGCCCTCGGCCACCACGCGCAGGCCCAGGGCATGGGCCAGGCCCACCACGGCGGCGACCACGGCGCGCGCATTGGCGCTGTGCTCCAGGTCGCTCACGAAGCTGCGGTCGATCTTGAGTTGCTGGGCCGGCAACTGGCTCAGGTAGCGCAGGCTGGAATAGCCGGTGCCGAAGTCGTCGATGGACAGGAACACACCGATCGCGCCCAGCCCCTCGAAGGTGCGCTGCACGGCCTTGATGTCTTCCATGGCCACGGTCTCCGTGATCTCGCACAGCAGCTGGGTGGCGTCCAGGCCATGCTCTTGCAGGGTCTGGCCGATGCGGTCGACCAGGCCCTTGTCGCGCAGCTGGTGTGGCGACAGGTTGACCGACACGCGCATGCGCAGGCCATCGCGTCCCCATTCGGCAATCTGGCGGCAGGCCTCGTCGATGACCCACTGGCCCAGCTTGCCGATCAGGCCGATCCGCTCGGCAAGGGGAATGAACACCAGCGGGCTGACCAGGCCATGGCGCGGGTGGTTCCAGCGCAGCAGGGCCTCGACACCGCTGATCTGGCCGCGCCGGCCATCGATCTTGGGCTGGTAGTGCAGGGACAACTGCCCGCGCTCCAGCGCGTGGCGCAGCTCGTTCTGCAGTTCCAGCTGTTCGGACACGTCGGACACCATGTGCGGCTCGAACAGCGCATAGCAGCTGCCACCCGCCCGCTTGGCGGCATACATCGCGGCATCTGCGTTGGCCACGATCTTGTGGCGCTCGCCGGGGCCGGGGTGCACCACGATGCCGATGGAGCATGAGATCTCGATCCGCCGCCCCGATGCCTCGAAGGGCTGCGACAGCGATGCCAGCACCCGCCGGGCCACGGCGATGCAGGCCTCGTCGTCAGCCACATCGTTGAGCAGGATAAGGAACTCGTCGCCGCCCACCCGGGCCACGGTGTCGCAATCGCGTGCCTCGTCGCGCAGCCGCGAGGCCGCCTTGCGGATCACCACGTCGCCCACGGCATGGCCGAACGAGTCGTTGATGGGCTTGAAACCGTCCAGGTCCACGAACAGCACGGCCATGCGTTCGACCACGCCCTCGTGGTTGCTGCGCTCCAGCCGCCGCGTGGCTTGGGCCAGGCGGTCCTCGAACAGCAGGCGGTTGGGCAGGCCCGTCAGCGGATCGGCAAAGGCCCGCTGCTGCAGCTCCTCGTTCGCTGCCTGCAGGCGGGCATTGCTCTCGTGCATGGAGTGCGCGGCGCGGCGCGCGGCGCGCTGCAACCGGGCATCGAGGATGGAGGTGAGCAGGGTGACCACGAGCAGGCCGCCGGCGATCATCGCCACCGCCGTCTGCAGGCCAGGGCCGCTCAGTTCGTCGGCCGTGAGGCAGACCGAGCCTACCGCGAAACTGGCGGCCGCCATGCCCAGGTAGTGGGTGCCGCAGATCCCCAGGGCAAAGACGAACGAGGCTGCGAGCTGGTAGCCGGTGCGCCGGGGCCGCTCGACCTGGCGCAGCGAGCGAAAAATGAGCAGAGCCAGGGCCGACGCGAGAAAGGACACCAGCACCGACAGCGCCACCCGCGGCACATCCCAGGTGATGCCGGGCGACATGCCCATGGCGGCCATGCCCAGGTAGTGCATGGCGATGATGCCCCCGCCCATGGCCACCGCACCGAGCAGGATGCGCGGGTTGTCGAGCCGCTTGCGGCTGGCCAGCTCCAGCGCCACGCCGGACGCGGCCACCGCCGCCACCCAGGACACGAAGGTCAGCCCCTGGGAGAAGCCGATGGGAATGGGCAGCTCCAGCGCCTGCATGCCCATGAAGTGCATGGCCCAGATGCCCGTGCCCATGACCAGCGAGCCCGCGGCCCACCAGGCCAGGCCGATGCCGCGCTGCGAGGTGCGCACGCGCCGGGCCATGTCGAAGCTCACGTACGAGGCGAACACGGCCATGGCCAGCGAACCCGCCACCAGAAAGAGGTTGTAGCTCAAAGGCATGAACGCTGTCATGTGGAACTTCCGATCCTGGCCGCACAGCGTACCTGCGCTGCAAGGAAACAACCGTGAGGAATTGCAAATCCGGCCATCATCCACCGCCTGCACGGCGAACGCTGTAGGCCAACTGCCCGAAGCCGCATTGCATTGGCGGCGCCCGGGCACCTGCCGGCGGGCCCACAATCACGCCATGCAGTTCCAGCCCATTCTTGAAGACATTGTCGAGACCGTGCGCCCCTTGCTGGGCGCGCAGGGCCAGGTGGCCCGCTACATACCGGCACTGGCGCGGGTGCCGGCCGCCCAGTTCGGCATCGCGCTGCGCACCTGCGATGGCCAGGAGGCGCAGGCCGGCGACAGCGCCACGCCGTTCTCGATACAGAGCATTTCCAAGCTCTTTGCCCTGACCCTGGGCATGCAGGCGCTGGGCGACATGCTCTGGGAGCGCATAGGCCGCGAGCCCTCGGGCAACCCCTTCAATTCCCTGGTGCAGCTCGAAGCCGAGCAGGGCACCCCGCGCAATCCCTTCATCAATGCCGGGGCGATTGCCGTGACGGATCGCCTGGTCAGCCAGGGCGATGCCAAGGCCGCCATGCTGGCGCTGCTGTCCAGCCTGTGCAACGAGCCGGTGCATTTCGACGAGGAGGTGGCCGCCTCCGAAGCCGCCACGGGCTTTCGCAACATTGCGCTGGGCAATTTCATGAAGAGCTTCGGCAAGATCGACAACGATGTGTCGGCGGTGCTGGACGCCTACTTTCACCACTGCGCCGTGCGCATGAGCTGCCTGCAGCTGGCCCGCGCCACCGGCTACCTCTGCCGCGACGGCCGCCACCCCTTCAGCGGCGAGCCGCTGTTGACCGAGCGGCAGACGCGCCGCATCAATGCCCTGATGCTCACCTGCGGCACCTACGATGCGGCCGGCGAGTTCGCGTTCCGCATCGGCCTGCCCTGCAAGAGCGGGGTGGGGGGCGGCATCGTGGCGGTGGTCCCCGACCGGCTGAGCCTGTGCGTATGGTCGCCCGCGCTGGATGCCACCGGGAACTCGCTCCTGGGCATGCGGGCGCTGGAGCTGTTCACCGCCCGTACCGGGATGTCGGTGTTCTAGACCCGCCGCATGCTGCCGGCCGGGGCCACCGTCAGGCCGGGATGAAAGTGCCGTGAAAGCCCAGCGGCAGCGGCCGGTCCATGCTGCCCTGGGCCACCGGGCCCTGGGCCAACCGGCGCGCGTCGAACACCGACAGCAGTGTGCGCTGGCTGCGCAGGTCCAGCGCCGAACCCACCAGCCAGCCTTCGCCCTCCTTGCTGCCTGCGCGGCGCGCGGGGATGAACACGTGCTCCTCGACCATCACGTCGGCGCCGTAGCGGTAGCGGTCGATCTTGCCGCTTTCCAGGTGGAGCCGCGCCACGCAGTCGAAGCCCGGGCGGTCCGACACGGCCACCCGTTCGGCCATGAAGAGCGCCGTGTGCCGGCGGCCGATGAAGCGCTGGTCGATGCGCGGGAACTCGGCATGGTGCGGCAGCAGCGTCTGCCGGGCGCGGCCGCTGCGCGTGTCGAGCTCCACCAGGGCCACGGCGTGCGCGGGCTCGCCGCTGAACTCGCCGCGCATCAGGGCGCGAAAGCCCTGGGCCACGCCCGAGGCATCTACCGTGCGCACATAGTCGAGGTGGATGACACCGTGCCTGTCTTCCCAGGCATTGCCGGTATGGAACAGGAAGCCGGCGGGCAGCTCCATCCATTGCGGCTGGTCGAGCCGGTCCTTGTGCAGCACCAGCGCCCGCATGCCCAGCTCCGGCTTCCAGACATGGCTGTCCATGAAGGTGCTGCCCGCATGGGCCCGCTCCCGGTCGAAGATGAGCGGGGGCAGCAGGAACACCAGGTGCTGCTCGGTCATCGCGAAGTCGTGCACCATGGCGATGTCGGGCACCTTGAGCGTGGCCGTGCGCACCTGTCCCCGGGCCGAGACCTGGTAGATCGACAGCAGGCCATGGCTGCTGCTCACGCCGAAATTCCACAGGCTGCCGTCGGCGCCGATCTTGGGGTGGGCCGAAAACGGCATGCCCGCGTGCTCGGGCGTCCAGGTCTTGAGGGTTCCGGTTTCCAGGGTGCCGGCATCGAACCGCGTGGCCGAGCCGCCCTCCCACAGGGCCAGGGTCTCACCGGCATGGTGCACCACGCTGGTGTTGGCCACGTTGCCGGCATCGGCCGTCGGCATGGGGCTGGCCCCGGCCACTTCGGTGCCGAAGCTGTGCAGCAGGCGGCGGCCGGCCGCGTTCTCGGCCAGGAACTTCTCCGTGCGCAGAAAGCGGCCCTGGTGGTGCAGGCCCTGGTCGCTGAAACGGTACTGCTGGATCATCCCGTCGCCATCGAACCAGTGCTGGTAGCGCACCTCGCCCAAGGTGTGCTGCGCGGGGCCGTTGCGCAGCAGGGTGCCGCGCAGGTCCTTGGGCAACTGGCCGCGCAGGCGCATCGCCACGGGGGGCAAGTCGTTCTGCAGGCCTTCGAAACCCAGGGTCCAGGGCGCGCGGCTGCGCTGCTGGTTGAAGGCGTTCAGTGTGGACCCGGCTTCGGGTGTGCCCGCGTGGGCGGTTGACGGCAGCAAGGGCAGGGCGCCCAGCGCGCTGCCGGCGCTTCCCAGGGCCAGGGATTGGCAAAAGAGGCGGCGGTCCATGGTGCGTGCTCCTCCTGCCTGCTCAGCGCAGCTGGATGGTGATCGTGGTGTCGCTCTGCAGCTCGACGACCGCATCCTGGAAGCGGGGCGGGCCCATGTTGCCCTGGGCGTCGCGGCTGAAGCCGGTGCGCTCCTGGGGGATGCCGACCAGGTTGGTGTCGAGCTTGCCGTTGCCGTTCTCGTCCTGGTAGAGCGACAGCGCATAGCTGCCGGCGGGCAGGTCGCGCAGCACCATCACAGCCTTGTCGCCCGACACCGGCGCCATGCCGCTTTGCACGGCCTTGCTGAACTGCAGCCAGCTGTCGGCCGAGCCGTACACGGCACCGAGCACGGGGCCTTTGTCGGCCTTGGTGTTCTTCACCTCCACGGTGAGGTCCAGGGCATGGGCCTGGCCCAGGGCCAGGCAGGCACCGGCCAGCGCCAGGGCGCGTGCCGTGCGGGCAGAAAGAAAAGGGGCGGCCGAAGGGGGATGGGCCATGCTCATGTCAGTTCTCCAGGGTGGGTGGAGACACCGCGTCTCCAGTGCCCGCACTCTAGAAACGCCCTGGCGGCGGCGCCATCGGCGTGCGACGAAGCGGCGCCCGGGCGGCGCGAAACGGGGCAGGGAAGTCGCCGATGGCGCCCTCCGAGGACTGGTGGTGCGCTGCAGCGCCAGCACTCCGAAAGAAATAAGCGCGCCATGGCGGTAGAACGTGGGAACATGCGTTCGTGCGCTACCGGGGTTTCCCTGCCCAAATGGGTGATTCCGGTTTGTTACGTTTTGACATACTTTGCGGTGTACATTGGTGGCTGCTGCCGCCATGAGAATGTGGGGCCCATCGTTTGCGAGAGGTTTCAGAGCGACTGTGATTTCTGCCGAACTCCTGACCGATCTGTTTGCGGGTGCCAGCGAAGACTTCGTGGAGTCTTCGGCGCAGGCGCGCCTGCAGGCCCTGCTCGATGCCGTGCCCGTGGCACTGATGGAATTTCGCCCCCATGAGGGGCGGCTGCTGCTGCGCGCGGCCAATGCCGCTGCCCGGCGCATGCCGGGCCTGGGGGGCGTGCGGGCCAGTGGCGCCGATGCGGTCGATGTGTTCGACCTGCTGGCGGGCACCAAACTCGTGGAGCAGTTGCACACCGTGGCGCGCACCGGCGTGCCCCTCGAATGCCGCCAGGTGGCGCGTGAGCCGGGGCGGCTGCTGGTGGCCTGGGACCTGTCGGCACGCCGGCTCGACAACGGCTCCATCGTCGTCTCGGTGCGCGATGCGAGCGAGGCCGAGAGCCTGCGCGCGGCGCTGGCTGCGTCCGAACATGCGCTGCAGGACGTGCGCCGGGAGCTGCGTGAGCAGACCGATGTCTTCAACACCATGGAAAGCCTGGCACAGACCGGCCACTGGCGGCGCATCGAGGACCCGGGCGAGACGGTGCTGCTGTGGTCCCCCGGCCTGTGCGACATCGCCGGCGTGGAACGGCAGGAGTGGATGAGCCCTGAGCGCGCCGTCAGCGGCATCCTGGCCGAAGACCGCCATGTGTTCGAGACCGCGCGCGAACGCGGCACCGGCGCCGATGTCGAGTACCGCTGGAAGCGGCCGGACGGCGAGATCCGCTGGATGCGCTCGCGCGTGCGCCGCCTCACGGCCAAGGACGGCATGCGCGTGGACATGGGCGTGGTGCAGGATGTGACCGACGAGCGCCGCGCCGCCGAGCAGCTGCGCGAGCAACTGCTGTTCATCCAGCGCATTGCCAGCCGCATCCCGGGCTTCATCTACCAGTACCGCCTGCACCAGGATGGCATCACCAGCGTGCAGTACATCAGCGATGCGGTGCGCGACTTCATGGGCGTGGAGCCGCACGAGGTGACGGCCGACCATGGTGTGCTCTCCAACTGGGTGATGGCCGAGGACGTGCCGGCGCTGCAGCGCTCGGCCCTGCAGTCGGTGCGCAAGCTCGTGCCCTGGCAGTGCGAGTACCGGGTGCGCATGCCCGACGGCAGCATCCGCTGGCACATGACGAATGCGATTCCGCACCGCGAGGCCGATGGCTCGGTGATCTCCCATGGCTTCACCATGGACATCACCGACCGCAAGCGCGCAGAGCAGGAGATTGAACGCCTGGCGTTCTACGACGCGCTCACGGGCCTGCCCAACCGGCGCCTGCTGCTCGACCGCCTGCAGCGCTCCATCGCCGCCTGCCAGCGCAGCAAGAACCTGGGGGCGCTGCTGTTCATCGACCTCGACAACTTCAAGGACCTCAACGACACCCTGGGCCACGACATGGGCGACCAGCTGCTCTCCCAGGTGGCCACCCGCCTGGTGGGCAGCGTGCGCGAAGCCGACACCGTGGCGCGCTTTGGCGGCGACGAATTCGTCGTCATGCTGGACAACCTGAACCCCGAACTGCAGGACGCCGCCGCCCAGGCCGAAACCGTCGCAGAAAAACTCCTGGCCAGCCTGAACCAGCCCTTCGCCCTCGGGGGCCAACAGCACTACAGCACCCCCAGCATCGGCATCACCCTGTTCGGCGACGAACGCCTGTCGGTGGACGAACTCCTCAAGCGCGCCGACCTCGCCATGTACCAGGCCAAGGCCGCCGGGCGCAACACCCAGCGCTTCTTCGACCCGGACATGCAGGCCGCCGTCAACGCCCGCTCCAACCTGGAAGCCGACCTGCGCCAGGGCCTGGCGAGAAACGAACTGCTCGTGCACTACCAGCCCTTGGTCGACCACCAGGCGCGCCTCGTAGGCGCCGAAGCCCTGGTGCGCTGGCGCCACCCCCAGCGCGGCATGATCAGCCCGGGCGACTTCATCCCGCTGGCCGAACAGACAGGCCTCATCCTGCCGCTGGGCCAGACCGTGCTGGAGACCGCCTGCAGACAACTGCAGCGCTGGGGCCAGGACGCGGCCACCGCCCACCTGTCCATCTCGGTGAACGTCAGCGCGCGCCAGTTCAGGCAGCCCGGCTTCGTGGCCGAAGTGCTGGACACCCTCAAAGCCCACCGGGCAGAACCCCAGCGGCTCAAGCTGGAGCTGACCGAAAGCCTGCTGCTGGGGGACATCGAAGACACCATCGTGCGCATGGAACAGCTCAAGGCCCAGGGGGTGGGGTTCGCGCTGGACGACTTTGGCACCGGGTACTCCTCCTTGAGCTACTTGAAGCGGCTGCCGCTGGACCAGATCAAGATCGACCAGAGCTTCGTGCGGGACGTGCTGAGCGACCCCAACGACGCGGCGATCGTGCGCACGATATTGGCGCTGGCCAAGAGCCTGGATTTGCAGGTGGTGGCCGAGGGGGTGGAGACGACGGGGCAACTGGGGTTCTTGCGGCTGCATGGCTGCGAGGGCTTCCAGGGCTATCTGTTTGGCAGGCCTGTGCCGGTGGAGGAACTCGATGCAATGCTGGACCCGACGCGCTGATCCATGGACGGGTCTCCCGGCCACGGGGGGCTGTGCATGGCACCGGTGACGAGGAACGACAAGGAAGGCCGCTTTCTCGAGCGCGTGCTCGAACGCGATCCCGCCTGGACGCGGGGCCTGGTGCTGGTGCTGGCCTTGTCATTGCTCGGGGCCTGGCTGGTCGTGCAGGCCGTGGTCTACTGGCGCGGCCAGGAGCGTGCGGTGGAGCGCACGCGCATCGTGCAGCAGGCGGCCGATGCGCTGATCACCCAGACCACCGGGGGCGGCCTGATCGGCGCGGTCTCGCTCATGGGCCTGAGCGAGCCCCAGCTCAAGGACATGGCGCGCGGCTACACGCCGCCGGATGACCCGGGCTCGCTGGCGCGGCTGGCGGTGGCGCGCGGGCGCTTCCTGATCAGCGGCGTGTACGTGATGTCGGCCGATGGCACCGTGGTCGCGCACGAGACGGCGGGCGAGCGCGCGACGGGCTCGAACCTGGGCTTTCGCCCCTATTTCCAGCAGGCCATGAAGGGCGCCATCAGCGTCTATGCGGCCATCGGCGTGAACAGCCAGGAGCGCGGCCTGTACTACGCGGCCCCGCTGTACGAGACCGATTCGCCCACCAGCACCATCATCGGCGTGGTGATGTTCAAGGTGGGCTTCGAGGTGGTCGATGCGCTGCTGGCGAGCACCGGCATCCCGGCCCTGCTGATGTCGCCCCAGGGCGTGGCGTTCTCGTCCACCCGGCCCGAATGGCAGTTCGCCGTGGCGCCACCGCTCACGCAGGCGCGCATCGACGCGATCCGCGCGTCGCGCCAGTTCGGGCGCCATTTCGAGAACGGCGTCGCCTCGGCACTGCCGTTTGCGCCCGATGCCGGCGAGGTGCTGCTCAACGGGGTGGCCTATGCGGTGGCGAGCCGCGGCATCGAATGGAACGACCCCGGCGGCCAGTGGCAGCTGGTGGTGCTCGACGATGTCAGCACCCTGGTGCCGGCCCTGCTGCGCTGGCAGGTCGGCGGCGCTGCGTTTGTGCTGCTGGCCCTGCTCGGGCTGCTGCTGCTGGACCTGCTGCGCAGCCGTGCGCGCATGGCTGCGGCGCTGGAGCGTTTCCGGGTGCTGGGCGCTGCGCTGGAGAGCAGCCCCGTGGCCGTGGTCATCACCGATGGGGAAGGCCGCATCGACTGGGTGAACCCCCAGTACGAGCGCAACACCGGCTATGCGCTGGACGAGGTGCGCGGCAAGAAGCCGTCCATCGTCGCCACCGACCAGACGCCGCCCCAGACCTACAAGGACATGTGGGCCACGCTGCTGTCGGGCCGCTCCTGGCGCGGCAGTTTCGTGAACCGGCGCCGCGACGCGAGCATCTACCACGACGAGGCCACGCTGTCGCCCGTGTTCGACGGGCGCGGCAAGCGCATCGCCATCGTGGGGCTGCACGAAGACGTCTCCGAGCGCATGCGCGCGCAGTCCGAGCTGGAGCGGCGCGAGCGCCTGCTCAACGAACTGCTGGAGCAGCAGACGGCCATCTTCGACAATGCGCCCCCCATCCTGCTGGTCTGCGAGGGGCAGTTCCGCCAGTTCAACCCGGCGTTCGTGGAGCTCATGCGCGGCACGGCCTCGCAGTTGCTGGGCGGCGAGGTGGCTGCGCTGTTTGGCGACCAGGCGCAGTCGGACAGCTTCACGGCGCTGATCGCGCAGCGGCTCGCCTCGGGCCAGGCGCTGCGCGAGCGCGCCACGCTGCGCCGCCTGGATGGCAGCAGCTTCGAGGCCCGGCTGGCGGGGCGCAGCATCAACATGGAGGGCTACCGCTCGGCTTCGATCTGGGTCATCGAGGACGTGACCGAGGCGCGCAAGGGCGAGATCGCCATCCAGCAGGCCAACGAGCGGCTGGAAATCGCCCAGGAGGCCGGCAAGGTGGGTGTGTTCGACATCGATCTGCTGGCCGATACCGTGGTCTGGTCGGACAAGCTGGTGTCCATGCTGGGCCTGCCCGCGGGCACCCAGCCCACGGGTTTGGGCTTCTGGCTCGAGCGCCTGCACCCGGACGACCGCGAGGAGGCCAGCGCGCATTTCCGGGCCAGCCTGGAGGGGGACGATACCGATCTGCGCAATTCCTGGCGCATCGTGCGCCCCGATGGCGAGGTACGCTGGTTCCTGCTGGCCGCGCGCATCCTGCGCGATGGTGCGGGGCGCGCGGTGCGTGTGGTGGGCGTGAGCGTGGACATCCAGGACCAAAAGCAGCTCGAAGAGCAGGTGGAGGAGCAACTGGGCTTCCAGCAGGCGCTGATCGATGCGATTCCCGTGCCCCTGTTCTACAAGGGGGCGGATGGGCGCTACATCGGCTTCAACCGCGCCTACGAGCAGGCCTTCGGCGTGCGCCGCAGCGACCTGGTGGGCAAGACGGTGCTCGACCTGGACTTTTTGCCGGCCGAGCAGCGCACGCGCTTCCAGGGCGACAACCTGCAGGCGATGAACGGGCTGGATTCGGTGCACCGCGAGGTGGACATGCCCTATGCCGACGGGAAGGTGCACCACACCCTGTTCTGGCTGCACGCCTTCGCGCGCGCCGACGGCTCGCCCGGCGGCGCCATCGGCACCTTCGTGGACATCACCGACCGCCGGCGCGCCGAGGAAGACCTGCGCCGCGCCAAGGAGCTGGCCGAGGAGTCCACTGCGCTCAAGTCCAACTTCCTGGCCAACATGAGCCATGAGATCCGCACGCCGATGAACGCCATCATCGGCATGTCGCACCTGGCGCTCAAGTCGGGGCTGAACGCGCGCCAGCACGACTACGTGAGCAAGATCCAGCAGGCCGGGCAGCACCTCTTGGGCGTGATCAACGACATCCTCGATTTCTCCAAGATCGAGGCCGGCAAGCTCATGGTGGAAAAGCAGCCCTTCGTGCTCGACCGCATGCTCGAGAGCGTGACCGATGTGGTGGGCTACAAGGCCGGCGCCAAGGGGCTGGAGCTGGTGTGCGATGTGGCCGCCAACGTGCCGCCCAACCTGGTGGGCGATTCGCTGCGCCTGGGCCAGATCCTCATCAACTTTGCCAACAACGCGATCAAGTTCACCGACCAGGGCGAGATCAGCATCGCCGTGCGCCTGCTCGAGGAGAGCGAGACGCGCGTGAGCCTGCGCTTCGAGGTGCGCGACACGGGCATCGGCCTCACGACCGAGCAGATGGGGCGCCTGTTCGAGAGCTTCCAGCAGGCGGACACCTCGACCACGCGCCGCTACGGCGGCACCGGCCTGGGCCTGGCCATCTGCAAGAGCCTGGCCGAGCTGATGGGCGGCGAGGTCGGGGTGATCAGCGATTTCGGCCATGGCTCGACCTTCTGGGTCAGCCTGCCGCTGGAGCGCGGCGCGCCGGCCCGGGCGGTGCTGCCGCCAGCGGACCTGGTGGGGCGCAAGGTGCTGGTGGTGGACGACAACCACACGGCGGCCACCGTGCTGTCGGACATGCTGCAGGCCATGGGCTTCGAGGTGGAGCAGGCCTACTCGGGCCTGCAGGCGCTGGAGATCCTGCGCGAGGCCATGGCGCGCAACCGCTACTTCGGCCTGCTGCTGCTCGACTGGCACATGCCGGGCATGGACGGCGTGGAGCTTGCGGGCCACATCCGCAGCCTGGGCATGCCCCAGGTGCCGCAGATGCTCATGGTCACAGCCTACGGGCGCGAGGACGTGATGCGCGCGGCGCGCGCGCAGGGCATTGAGACGGTGCTGATCAAGCCCGTGAACGCCTCGCTGCTGCTCGAGACGCTGATGCAGCCCCTGGAGCATTCCCTGCCCGCACTGCAACGCCAGTATGTGCCGCCGCCCGTGGCCGACGAGCTGCCGCTGGCCATCCGCGGAGCGCGGGTGCTGCTGGTGGAGGACAACGAGCTCAACCAGATGGTGGCCGTGGAGCTGCTGCGCGACGCGGGCTTCGACGTGGACGTGGCCGGCAACGGGCTGGAGGCCATCCGCCGGCTGCAGGACGACAGCTACGACCTCGTGCTGATGGACATGCAGATGCCGGTGATGGATGGCGAGACCGCCACTCGGCAGCTGCGCGCCGACCCGCGCTTTGCGCGCCTGCCCATCGTGGCCATGACGGCCAATGCCATGGACGCCGACCGCCAGCGCTGCTTCGAAGCCGGCATGAACGACCATGTGGCCAAGCCCATCGACCCGGCAGCGCTGTGGAAAGCCCTGGCGCGCTGGATACAGCCGCGCCCCGGGCTGGGCGTGCCCCAGGGCCTGCCGCCGCCGCTGCCGTTGCGCAACGGTGCTGCCGTGCCGCCCAGCCCCCCCAGGCCTGTGGCCTGGCCCCTGGTGGCCGGGCTGGACACGGCGCTGGGGCTGCAGCGGGCCCTGAACAAGCCCGCCCTGTATGGCGACATGCTGCGCCGCTTCGCCCAGGGGCAGGCGGGAGTGGTGCGGGAGATCGGGGCTGCACTCGACGCGGGCGATGTGGGCCTGGCCGAGCGCCTGGCGCACACGCTGCGCTCGGTGGCGGCCAACATTGGTGCCCAGCCTGTGGCCGACCGTGCCTACCAGCTGGAGGATCTGCTGCGCAAGGGGCCGCAGCGCCAGGAGACCACCGCCCCCCTGCTGGCGGCACTGGGCATGGTGCTGGAGCCCCTGATCGAGGTGCTGGCGCAGTGGTCTGCCAGCGCTCCGGGCCCGGTCGATGCCGACGGCATGGTGCCGACCAAAGCCCCGGCGGAACTGCTGCACCAGCTGCGCACGCTGCTGTTGCAGGACGACCCGGCAGCCGCCGAGTTTTTGCAACACAATGCCAGTGTGCTGGAGGGATTCCTGGACCCGGTGTTCAAGGCGGTGGATGTGCACATTCGGAACTTTGATTTCGAACAGGCGCTGGATACCATCGCCACTGTGGTACCCGGGCCGCCATCCTCGCCGGATTCCGCCATCGCCCCCTGAATGCTCCCCTTCCGCAGGAAAGCCCATGGACAACGCGCCCTTCGCCTCTCAGCAGCCGACCCTTGTGGACAAGCCGATTGCCACGGTACTGGTGGTGGACGATACGCCCGACAACCTCACACTGATGGGCAGCCTGCTGCGCGAGCACTACCTGGTCAAGGTGGCCAACCACGGGGAGAAGGCGCTCAAGATCGCCCAGTCGGGCACGCCGCCCGACCTCATCCTGCTGGACATCATGATGCCCGAGGTGGATGGCTACGAGGTCTGCCGGCGCCTGAAGGCGCAGCCCTCCACGCGCGACATCCCGGTGATCTTCCTCACGGCCCGCTCCGACCCCGATGACGAGCGCATGGGCCTGGCGCTGGGCGCGGTGGACTACATTACCAAGCCCATCAGCCCACCCATTTTGCTGGCGCGCGTGAACACCCACCTGGCGCTCAAGGCCACGGCCGACTTCCTGCGCGACAAGAGCTCCTACCTGGAGCGCGAGGTGGCCCTGCGCACGCTGGAGGTGCAGGCCATCCAGGACGTGACCATCATGGCCATGACCTCGCTGGCCGAAACCCGCGACAACGAGACCGGCAACCACATCCGCCGCACGCAGCTGTACGTGAAGACGCTGGCCGAGCGCCTGCGCCACCACCCGCGCTTCGAGCATGTGCTCAACGACCGCATGATCGATCTGCTCTACAAGTCGGCACCGCTGCACGACATCGGCAAGATCGGCATCCCGGACAGCATCCTGCTCAAGCCCGGCAAGCTCACGGTGGAGGAGTTCGAGGTCATGAAGACCCACACCACGCTGGGCCGCGCGGCCATCGAGGATGCCGAAAAGCGCCTGGGCATGCGCGTGGCGTTTTTGAGCGTGTCCAAGGAGATCGCCTACAGCCACCAGGAGAAATGGGACGGTTCGGGCTATCCCGAGGGCCTGGCGGGCGACGCGATCCCGGTCTCGGCCCGGCTCATGGCCGTGGCCGATGTGTACGACGCGCTGATCAGCAAACGCGTCTACAAGCCCGCCTTCTCGCACGACCAGGCCTGCAGCACCATCGTGCGCGGCCGGGGTTCGCACTTCGACCCGGACATGGTCGATGCCTTCGTGGAGGTGGCCGAAGACTTCCGCGCCATCGCGCAAAAGTACCCTGATCCGGCATGAGGGCAGGGCGGCGGAACGCCGCCCTGCAATCCATCAGAGCGGAGCGCTCTCGTCCTTGTCGGCGCTTTCCTGCGCCGCGCCGGCATCGCCTTCGGGAGTTGCATCGGCAGAGTCCGCACCCTCGGTCGCCGTTGCCTGGCGCACGGCGGCCTTGTCGCCGGCACCGGCGAACTTGCTGTACTTGCCCAGGATGGGCACCAGCTGGCCATAGATGCGGGGGGCGCCGGCCAGGCATTCGCGCTGTTCCAGGAACTCGGCTTCGCCCGTGAAGTTGCCCACCAGGCCGCCGGCCTCGGTCACCAGCAGCGAGCCAGCGGCAACGTCCCAGATGGACAGGCCGGTTTCGAAGAAACCTTCGGTGAAGCCCGCGGCCACATAGGCCAGGTCGAGCGCGGCGGAGCCCGGGCGGCGCAGGCCAGCAGTGCGCTGCATCACCTCGGCCATCATGAGCATGTAGGCCTTGAAGTTGTCGCCGGAGCGGAAGGGAAAGCCCGTGGAGATCAGGCTGTCCTTGAGCTGGGTGCGCTTGCTCACGCGGATGCGGCGCTCGTTCATGTAGGCGCCGCGGCCCTTGGTGGCCGTGAACAGGTCGTTGCGCGTGGGGTCGTAGATGACGGCTTGCTCGATCTTGCCCTTGACGGACAGGGCGATGCTCACGCAGTAGACCGGAAAGCCGTGGATGAAGTTGGTGGTGCCGTCCAGCGGGTCGATGATCCAGACGAATTCCGAATCCTTGGCGCCGTACTGGGTGCCCGATTCCTCGGCCAGGATGCCGTGGCCGGGGTAGGCGCCCAGCAGCGTGTCGATCACGGCCTTCTCGGCCGCGTGGTCCACCTCGGTCACAAAGTCGTTCACCTGCTTTTGCGAAATGCGCACGGCCTCCACATCAAGGGCCGCGCGGTTGATGATGGCGCCGGCGGCGCGTGCGGCCTTGATGGCCACGTTGAGCATGGGGTGCAGGTTGGACGACATAAATTGTGGTTTCAAGCAGTGCGCCAGCAGGGGGCGCCTTGCGAAAGAGGAGCGTGGAACACCGCCCGGCGATGCGGGCGGCGACAATAGGGCGCTGATTTTACCTGTTTTGCCGCTTTTTGTCCCATTTGGGGGCACATCCGGCCCCTTGCCATTCCATGAAGACCCGTTTCGTCCTGATCAACACCAGCCATGCCGGCAATGTGGGCGCCGCCGCGCGCGCCCTGAAGACCATGGGCTTCGACGAGCTCGTGCTGGTTGCGCCGCGCTGGGCCAATGTGCTGCGGCGCGAGGAGACCATCCAGCGTGCCAGCGGCGCCCTCGATGTGCTGGACAAGGCGCGCATCGTGGCCACGCTGGACGAGGCGCTCGACGGCATGAGCCACCTGTGCGCCACGGCCATGACGCCCAGGGACTTCGGGCCGCCCACCCGTTCGCCGCGCGAGCACTTTGCGCAGCTGACCGCACCGAGGGCGGCCGACGCTCCGGTGGAGTCGGGCGTGGCCTTTCTGTTCGGCTCGGAACGCTTCGGCATGGCCAACGAGGATGTCTACCGCTGCCATGTGGCGCTCTCCATCCCCACCAACCCGGGTTTTGGCTCGCTGAACCTGGGCGCGGCCATCCAGGTGGTCGCCTACGACTGGCGCATGGCCCTCGGTGGCTTTGGCGGCTTTGGTGCCCCGCCGCAGCCCCCTGCCGCGCCGGAGCGCGAGCTGGCCGATGCAGCCCAGGTGGCCGGCATGCTCGCTCACTGGGAGCGGGCGCTGGTGGACATCGGTTTCCTCGATCCCGGGGCGCCCAAGAAGCTCATGCCGCGCCTGAACCAGCTTTTCAACCGCGCGCAACTGGGGCCCGAGGAAATCCACATCCTGCGTGGTGTCGCAAAAGCCATGATCGAAACGGCGCAGGCAAAGCGCTAGACTGCATTTCCATATTCCAAAAACAACCATGGCCATGTTTGCACGCCTGCGCTCCGACATCCAGTGCATCCTCGATCGCGATCCCGCTGCACGCAGCACCTGGGAGGTGATCACCTGCTACCCCGGCCTGCACGCCATCTGGCTGCACCGGCCCGCGCACTGGTGCTGGAACCACGGCTTCAAGTGGCTGGGCCGCTTCATCTCGCACATTGCACGCTGGGCCACGGGCATCGAGATCCACCCGGGCGCCAAGATCGGCGAGCGCGTGTTCTTCGACCACGCCATGGGCGTGGTGGTGGGCGAGACGGCCGAGATCGGCGATGGCTGCACCATCTACCAGGGCGTGACCCTGGGCGGCACCTCGCTCTACAAGGGCGCCAAGCGCCACCCGACCTTGGGCAAGGACGTGGTGGTGAGCGCGGGTGCCAAGGTGCTGGGCGGTTTCGAGGTCGGTGATGGTGCCAAGATCGGCAGCAATGCCGTGGTCATCAAGCCCGTGCCCGCAGGGGCCACGGCCGTGGGCATCCCGGCGCGCATCATTCCCTCGAAGGCGGGCCAGAGTGCCGACGTGACCGAGCCGCAGTCGCGCAAGTTCACGGCCTACGGCATCACGCAGGAGGACGACCCCCTGTCCCAGGCCATGCGCGGCCTGATCGACAACGCCTCCTCGCAGGAGCACCAGATCGCGCTCCTGTGGCAGGCCATCGAGAAGCTCTCCACCGTGCAGGCCACCAAGGACTGCGTGCCCTGCGACGCAGCGCTCAAAGAGCAGTTCGAGGCCGGCAAGCTCAACGAGCTGGTCGGCAAATAGGCGCCCAGCCCGCTGCCGGACCTACTGCTTGAGGAAGCGGCTGTAGACCGCGCGGGTCTCGGGCTCGAAGTGGCGCCCCGCCGTCTGCGCCGACAGCTCCGAGGTTTCCTGCCAGCCAAAGAAGATGATGGCGTCGTAGCTGTCCGAGATCTGCAGCTCCGTCTGCATGTAGTCGCGGAACGCCTGCCGGTCCCAGCCCGGGTCGCGGAAGGCCTGGGCGATGTACCAGGTTTCGACGCGGGGCTGCGCGGCCCGGGCGAGTGCCGGCAAGCTGCGCGACCAATCGTGCAGTGCGGGGATGGTGGCCTTGTCACCCATCCAGTACGAAGTGGTGCCCACCCAGTCCACCTGGGCGATGGCGGCCCGGATGAAGGGCGCGATCTTGGGATTGCCGAAGGTGGCATGCGGACTGAAGGAGATGCCCAGTTTGGCGGTGGGCAGCTTCTGGCGCACCAGCGCGATGCCGCGCTGCAGGTCGTCGAGCTGCGCCTGGTACTCCGCAGGGTTGTCTTCCAGCCGGGCCGCGCCGAGGTACATCTCGTCGATCAGGTAGACGCGCACGCCGGGCACCAACAGGTCGCTGTTTTGCGCGATGTAGCTGTCCAGCCGTGCCGCGGCGTTTTCCACCAGGCGGATCTGGCCGCGCTCGCGGGTCGGGAACAGGAACAGGAAGTCCAGCAGGTTGGTCTTGCCCGCCTTCTGGATGGCGCGCGAGGTATCGAGTTCGCTCGAATAGCCGCCATAACCGGCGTTGGAGACGATGTCGGCGTTGGCCACATGCGCTGGCGCGCCGAAGATCTCGCCCACCAGGCGGGGCTGGGGTGAAGGTGGTGGGCCGTCGCTGCTGCCGCCACCGCCACCGCCGCAGGCGGTGAGCAGGGCGACGAGGCTGAGCTTGAGAAGAAGCCGTTTCTCCATTGGTTCGTCGGTGCAAGTGGATGTAGCTGGCAGTCTAGGACCTGCCCCCGCCTCTTCTGTGTGACCGGGCGCACCGGCACCGTTCAAGAACCGCTTTGTCGGTTGCCAAATGCGACCCGGCCCGACCCGCCCCGATGGCGCAGGCCGTGTTTCAGCGGCTGGCGCGCACCGCGCTCTTGGGCCGGAAGGCCTTGCAGACCTCGTCGCGGGTTTCGAGGTAGGGCCCGCCAATCAGGTCGATGCAGTAGGGCACGGCGGCAAAGATGCCGGGCACGAGCTGGCTGCCATCGGCCGCGCGCAGGCCTTCCAGTGTCTCGGCGATCGCCTTGGGCTGGCCGGGCAGGTTGATGATGAGGCTCTGGCCGCGCACCACCGCCACCTGGCGCGAAAGAATCGCCGTGGGCACGAACTTCAGGCTGATCTGGCGCATCTGCTCGCCAAAGCCCGGCATTTCCTTGTGCGCGATGGCCAGCGTGGCCTCGGGCGTCACGTCGCGCAGGGCCGGGCCCGTGCCGCCCGTGGTCAGCACCAGGTTGCAGCCGGCCGTGTCCACCAGCTCGACGAGGGTGGCGCTGATGCCGGCCTGTTCATCGGGGATCAGGCGCGCCTCGAAGCGGATCGGGTTGTGCAGGGCGCGCGTGAGCCAGTCCTGCAGGGCCGGCAGGCCCTTGTCTTCGTACACGCCGCTGCTGGCGCGGTCGCTGATGGAGACGATGCCGATGCGCACCGGCTCGTGCGGGGTTGCCAGGGCTGCGGCTTCAGTCATCGCCGTCCTCACCCTCGGATTCATGCTCTTCGCCTGCAGGGGCGCCTCCCTGGTGCTCGCGCACCAGCTGGAACAGTTCGCGGTAGGCGCGGCCCTTGCGCGGTGCCAGGCCCTGCGATTCAGCTGCCTTGTCGGCAGGGGGCGTGTCCTTGCGCGCCTGGCGGATCAGGGCGCGCAGTTGCTGGATATCGGTGCCGGGGTGCTCGGCCAGCCAGGCGTCCAGGGCCTCGTCGTCGGCAATCAGCCGGTCGCGCCAGTGCTCGGCCAGGTGCAGGGCGAGTTTTTCGTCGGCCGAACCCTTGCGCTGCTCGTCGAGTGCCAGGCGGGCGGCGTCCACCAGCTCGGGCTCGAGCTTGCGCATGAGCTTGCCCACGTACTGCATCTGGCGGCGCTTGCCTTCGAAATTGGTGATGCGCTTGGCCTCGGCCAGCGCATCGGCGAGCTTGTCGGGCATGTTCAGCTTGTCGAACAGGTCGCTGCGCAGGGTCAGCAATTCCTTGCCCAGGTCCTGCAGGGCGTCGCTTTCACGCTTGAGATCGGTTCGGCTCGCATCGGGCGTGCCTTTGAGTTCGGCTTTGAGCTGAAGGTCCAGTTCGCTGCCTTCGGCAACGAAATGGCCCTTCACAAAGTAGCCTTTTTTGGGTTTGCGTGACATGGGTGGGGACAAATGGGAAGTGGCGCAGCGCGCGCCACAGCGGCAAGTATCATAGCTGCCGCTATGAAAAAACCCTCCAAACACGCCCTGGGCGCCCCGGCAGCCACCCCTTCGAGCACTCCCGACAGCGGCTTCAGCTACAGCCGCCCGTTCTTTGAGGAACTGGTGGACCGTGCCCTGGCCCATGCCAAGAAGCTGGGCGCGACCGACGTCGGTGCCGAAGCCTCGGAAGGCTGCGGCCTGTCGGTCAGCGTGCGCAAGGGCGAGCTCGAGACCGTGGAGCGCAACCGCGACAAGTCGCTCGGTATCACCGTCTACATCGGCAACCGCCGCGGCAATGCCAGCACCTCGGATTTCTCCAGCAAGGCCATCGAGCAGACGGCCCAGGCCGCCTACGACATCGCGCGCTTTACGGCCGAGGACCCGATGGCCGGCCTGCCCGATGCCGATGACATCGCACCCACGGACACGCACCGCGACCTGGACCTGTTCCACCCCTGGTCCATCGACAGCGAGCAGGCCGCGAAGATGGCGATGGAGTGCGAGGCTGCAGCGCTGAAGACCAGCCGCCGCATCACCAACAGCGAGGGCGCCGGCGTATCGGCCCAGCAAAGCCATTTCTTCAGTGCCCATACGCGCGGCTTTCGCGGTGGCTATGCCTCGTCGCGCCACAGCTTCTCGGTGGCGCCCATCGCCTCGCTGCCCGGTCGCAACGCCGAGATGCAGCGCGACATGTGGTACAGCTCCATGCGCGATGCGGCCGAGCTGGCCTCGCCCGCGGCCGTGGGCCGCTATGCCGCCGAGCGCGCCTTGTCGCGCCTGGGCAGCCGCAAGATCCCCACGGTCGAGTGCCCCGTGCTGTTCGAGTCCACGCTGGCCTCGGGCCTGCTCGGCGGCTTCGTGCAGGCCGTGAGCGGCGGTGCGCTCTACCGCAAGAGCACCTTCCTGCTGGATTCGCTGGGCAAACGCGTGTTCCCCAAGCACATCGACATCGCAGAAGACCCTTTCATCCTGGGCGGCAAGGGCAGCTCGCCGTTCGACGACGAGGGCGTGCGCGTGGCGCCGCGCAAGGTGGTCGATGGCGGCCGGGTGGAGGGCTACTTCCTGTCCACCTACTCGGCGCGCAAGCTGGGCATGAAGACCACGGGCAATGCCGGCGGCTCGCACAACCTGACCCTGAGCTCGCGCCTGACCCGCGCAGGCGATGACCTCGACGCCATGCTGCAGAAGCTGGGCACAGGCCTGTTCGTGATCGAGCTCATGGGCCAGGGCGTGAACTACGTGACCGGCGACTACTCGCGCGGCGCGAGCGGCTTCTGGGTCGAGAAGGGCCGTATCGCCTACCCGGTGCACGAGATCACCATCGCCGGCAACTTGAAGGACATGCTGCTGGGCATCGAGGCGGTCGGGGCCGACACCTACAACTACGGCGCCAAGACGGTGGGGTCGCTGCTGGTCAATCGCATGAAGGTGGCGGGCAGCTGATCTTCGTTGCGGTCGCTGCCTGCTCAGGCCGCTGTGGCAGGCTGGGCGGCCCAGGTATCCTTCTTGCCGCGCATGCCTTCGGGCAGTGCCAGGCCCACGCGGTGGCGTGACATTGCATCGGCGGGCTCCAGGTGCGCGAGCATCAGCGCCGCGGCGTTCGCGTAAGGCACGATCATCTGCGGAATCCTGGACGCGAACACCAGCAGCAGCAGCGGGGCCGGCAGCGCGCGCGCCAGGCCGGGTATCTGCACGGGCAGCTGTTCCGTCGAGACCCGCATGCGGCCCTGGCCGAGGGCGGGCTGTTCCACCATGGGCCCGGGGCACAGCATGCGCCAGTCCAGCGGCGATGCGCAGATGCGCTCGTAGTTCTTGCCGTGCGGCCAGTAGGTGTCGCGCACCTTGGGCAGGGCCACGCCCTTGCGGCCGGTGTTGCCGATGTCCAGCGCCGCAGCGCCACCCAGGAACCAGCAGACGGGCCGCTCCATGGCGGGCAGCGATTCGACCGCTTCGACAATGTGCCCCACCAGGTCCACGAACACCTGACCTTCGGTGACCATGCCTGCGCAATTGATGAGCGCGTCGTGGCCACGCACGATGTTTGCCAGCTCGCTGATCGGGATCTGGCCGAGATCGGCCTGGTGCACGGTGATCAGGGAGCGGGTTTCTGCGGGCAGCTTGGCGGGGGTGCGCACGAGCACGGAGACCTGGTGGCCGGCGGCGACGGCCTGTTCGAGCACATGGCGGCCGAGGGAGCCGGTGGCGCCGAGGATGAGGATGCGTTTCATGGGGTCTGGATGGATGGGTTGGTGTGGGGGCTTCAAGAGCCTGGGCGCGATCATTCCATGCAGGCCTTTGGATGTCACCGCCCCGAGCTGTGACGCATTGGCAAGGCGGTGAATTTGTTCACGGCTCGGGTTGCATTTGTTGCCGTGGCCGCCGGTGCGTGTTGGGGCGCCAATGCCTGGTTCGTGATGGATTTCACAGGTCGTTTGCCGTGGTTGCGGCGTGCCTTTGCCAAGGTCGGGAGCCGGGATGTGCGCCCGGCGGCGCAGTAACTTTCTCTTGGGCCGCCAAGAGAAAGTCACCAAAGAGAAGGCG